>CAIUHT010000790.1 GCA_903898975.1 uncultured Planctomycetaceae bacterium | reverse complement strand
CTTCTCGTAGTCGTTTGAGAGCTTCTGCCCCACATCGACTTCGGATTCGAGAATCAGGCCTTGGCGGAGACCGCAGACGTAGGCGGTCGAGACGTGGTGGAACTGCCGAATGCCCGCCTGGCGGCACAGTTCGAGCACATGCCGGGTCCCCTCGATGTTCGACCGCCAGGGCTCCCCGGTGGGACTGGTGGATTCGAAGGTGAGGCTCGCGGCGTTGTGCATCACGCGGCCGCAATGCTCGGCGACCCAGCGGATGTCGCGGGCGTCGAGACCGAGGTCGGGCTCGGTGATTTCCCCCTCGAGCACGACGGGGCGGGGCAGGGTGCGGCCCAGTTCACGGTCCCAGTAGCACATCACGTTCTCAACGCGGTGCCGGGCCGAGGCCTTGCGCGAGGGGCGGACCAGCACGGCCAGCCGGGCGTCGGCCAGCAACAGGTCCCGCATCAGGTAACGTCCCAGCAGCCCGGTGGCGCCGGTAACGAGTGCGTAGTCCTTCATGGAGCGAATCTCAGGTCCAGATCAGGGAGAGCCCGCCCGGCCGTCGGGGCCGCCTGGAGGGGCGGCAAGTGGCAGGATGGGGGAGGGTCAGGACAACAGCCAGGCACGGGAGCACTCAAGGCGAGTGTCTCCCGTCGACAGGTGCCCGTGGCCTCTCCTGGGGGGGGGGCTCGTGGCGAAACGAACAGTATAGAAAACGGGGCAGGGTGGTCACAATTCCACCCCTGGGAACCGGCGGCGTGCTGTGGGTTATGGGCGCTGGGGCGTCAGGCCACCTTGCCCTTGGTGCGGACGGACGGGTTCAACCTCCGTGACCGGGTGGCGAATTGAGGGGGCTCGACTTCGGGCCGGGCCTCACGCCGATTCCTGCCGAAACTCAAGAGTGCGGGGAGCAAGAGCAGATCGCCGGCGAGAGTCGCCATCAGCAGTACGGCCATCAGCAGGCCGAAGCGGAAGGTCGGGGCGAAACTGCTCAGGGTCAACGCCAGCATGCCGATGCTCGAGACCACGATCGATTCGAAGATGGGACCCCCGGTCGCGACCAGCGCGACGCGGACCGCCTCGGTGTTGCTCATGCCGGTCTTCAGCTGGTCGCGATACCGGACCAGCAGGTGGAACGTCCCATCGATCGAGATCCCCAGGGCGATGCTGCTGGTCATCATCATCCCGATGTCGACCGGCAACTGCAGCCAGCCCAGCATGCCAAACACGATGCCCATCGGAATGATGTTGGGAATCATCGCGACCAGGGTGATGCGGATCGACCGCAGCGAGAGCGCCATCACCGCACCAATCACCAGGAACGCCGAGGTGAAGCTCTTCCAGAAGCCCGAGAGCATCTCGGCCTGGGCCTGTTCGATCAGCGGGGCGAGCCCGGTCAGGCGGACCGGTTCATCCTGCACCAGTTCGCCCAGGTCGGCATACACCTGCGAGAGCGATTCCTCCGGACGGCAGGCGACGCGGAGCGAGATCCGCCACAGCCGCTGGCCGTCGGCGACGAACTCCGACCCACCCTGCTGCGACTGGGCCCGCTGCAGCAGCGGCAGCAGCCTGACCGGATTGTCGGGGAGCGGGTTGGGGAAGAACATCGCCGCCGAGAGAGTGTGCTGGACGGCAGGATGGCTCGCCAGCCGGCGTTCGATCTGCTCGACCCGCGCCAGCCGCTCGACGAATGCCAGCTCAGGATCGGGAAACTCGACAATCGCCTCGATCGAGTCGAGCGTGGTCAATTCCTTCTGAATGCGGAGCACGTCGGCGACAACCCGGCTGCGGGCCGGGAGGAAGTCGAGCGGGTCGATCTTGGTCTGCACCCGCCAGAGCCCCAGCAGCGTGATCGCCGAGACACACGCGAACGCCGCGGTCACCAGCTTGTGCCGGGGCAGCAGCCAGCGCGCCAGCCGGGCGAAGAGCAGCCCTTCCTCGGCCTGGTCTTCAGCCGTCCCCGCCGGCAGGATGGTGAGGATCGCCGGGGTGATGAGCAGTCCCGACGCCATGGCCACCACCGCCCCCAGGGCGGCGGCGTAGCCGAACTGCGTGACCGGGACGATGTCGGTGACGCTGACGGAAAACAGCCCGACAGCGGTCGTCATCAGGGAGATCAGGCAGGGGCGCCAACACAGCGTCAGCGTGCTCCCCAGGCTGTCGACCGAGTGCCGCGATTCGCGGAAGTAGTGAATCACATGGATCGAGGCTTCCAGGGTGAAGACCATCACCATGACCGGCAGCGCGCCGAGGATGAAGTTCATCTGGCCGCCGCACAGTTTGAAAACCGACAGCGTGACGTCGATCGTCCAGACGGTCAGCGCCATCACCGCCAGTGAAAGCTTCCAGTCGCCCAGCCAGTGATACAGCAACGCCAGGCTGATCAGCAGGGTCGCGAAGAAGAACTTGGTGTTCTCCCGCTTGCCCCCCAGGCGATCCATCTCGGTAATCACCACGGGCCCGCCCGAGATGGGGGTCTCGGGACCGTTGAGCCGGGCGTAGGCGAGTTCGGCCTGGATGTCGCGAACGGTCCCGGCGCGATCGCGGAGACCCGCGGCAGACAGCCCCAGGGCGACCCCCGCGAGCTTGCCGTCGGCCGAGACCGAGAGTCCCTTGAGACGCGCCTCGATCTGTTCGTCGGAAACCTGGAGTTCGGCCATCCGCTGCCTCAGGCGGTCGGGCGACCAGCAATGCCGGACCCCGGGGAGGCGTTCGAGCCGGGCACACAGCGCTTCAATCCGTTCGGGCGAGACCCGTTCGGTCTCCAGCCCAATCATCACCAGTTCTTCGACTCCGAAATTCCGCTTGAACTCTTCGTAACCGGCACGAACGGGAGAATCGACAGGCAGCCAGGTCTCGATGTCGTTGTTCGACCGCAGGGACGTCGCCTGCCAGTGCACGACCGGGAACGACAGCAGAATCAACCACAGCAGGCTGCGGCTGTAATGCCGGTAGAATCGCGACAGCATGCCGTTCTCGGGTCGGAAGGAAGCGTCAAATCGGCCAGCGCCTCCCTGCGCGGGTGCTGGATGAGAATCCAGTACCCCCTTGGTATCGAAACGGTCCTGTCCCGCTCGCCACCCCATTTCCCATCTTCCGGGGGGAGACAGTCGGGCTTTCGCCGCTCGCGTGTCTCTGCGTGGAAACACAGCTAGAAGCCGATGAATCGGCAAAGGTTACGCGCCCGGCACCGGGAGCACCCCCCGGAGGACTCCTCCCCCCGCACCAGTTGCCTATACTTCCCCTGTTGTCCTGTCCACGATTTCTTACCCGACCGTGCCATTCGCCATGCGTCTCCCCTTCGTTTCGCTGCTGGCCCTGGTGTTCACCCTGCCCGGACTCCCCGCAGCCGTGGCCCACGCCGAAGAGCCCCCACGCCTCACTCCCCAGGAAGGAACCTACCTCGCCAATCTCCGGCAGGTCACCAAGGGCCTCCCCCGGGCCGGGGAGGGCTACTTCTCAAGCGATGGCAAGCAGATTGTCTACCAGGCCTACCCGATTGGTTACCCCTTCTACCAGATCTACACGCAGTCGCTCGCCGAGGGAGCCCCGCGGCTGCTCTCCACCGGCCGGGGTCGCACCACCTGTGCCTACTTCTCTCCCGATGGGCAGACCGTGCTGTTCGCCTCCAGCCACACCGATCCCCAGATCGACCAGACCGAGCTGAAGGCCCGCGAAGAGGCGGCCCGGGGAGGCCGCCGCCGCTACCAGTGGGATTTTGACCCGCATTCCGAACTCTACACCGTCCGCTTCGACGGCACGGGGCTCACCCGGCTGACGCAGGCCGATGGCTATGATGCCGAGGGGAGCTTCTCCCCCGATGGCAAGCAGATTGTGTTCACCTCGACTCGCGACGGCGACCCCGACATCTACGTGATGAACGCCGACGGCACGAACGTCCGGCAGATCACCAATGCCCCCGGTTACGACGGCGGGCCGTTTTTCTCCCCCGATGCCCGCTGGATCATCTTCCGCAGCGATCGCCACGAGAAAGACATGCTGCAGCTGTTCCTCGTCTCGGTCGATGGCCAGACCGAGGTCCAGCTCACCGACAACAACAAGCACGTCAACTGGTGTCCCTATTTCCATCCCGATGCCAAGTCGCTGGTCTGGTCGGGAGCCGACTACACCACCGGCCGCGGCACCTTCCACCTGTTCACCATGCAGCTCGACTGGAGCGGCGATCGGCCGAAGGGGGGCAAGGTGACGCAGATCACCGACCACGAAAAGATGGACGTGCTCCCGGTCTTCAGCCCCGATGGTCGGCAACTCATGTGGACCTCGACCCGCTCGGCCGATGGCAGCAGCCAGCTGTTTCTCGCCGATTGGCTGGGGAAAGACCGCTAGGCGAAAGGCGGGCGGTGCGGCGGCCCCGGGCACAGTCCGCGGAACCGACGCCGCCTGCTAATTCAGGCTGGGGGGTGGGGCCCGATTGGTGCTGACCCACTCGGGCTCGCGGAACAGGTCCCCCACCGTCACGGCGAAGCCCAGCAGTGGCTTCCCCCCCAGCAGCGTCTGCTCGGCATGCAGTCGCTGGCCCGAGCGGTGCGACTCGAAACTGTGCGCCTGCCGGGAAAGCGGATCAAGCGCCCACACCATTCCCACGCCCCACTTCAGCCATTCCGAGATCCGCTCGTCCAGCCCCCGCCGCCGGTCGCTGGTCGAGGGAATCTCGACCACCAGGTCGGGCCGGCGTTCGGTCCACATCTTGTCG
>CAIUHT010000789.1 GCA_903898975.1 uncultured Planctomycetaceae bacterium | reverse complement strand
GCGAAGCCCCACGAGAGCAGTCCCGCCAGGAGCATCATGCCCAGGTACCACGTGACCCGCGATCGCAGCACCGGCCGGGTGAGCGTGACGGTCCCCGCCGGGGGAGGCTGGCCCGCGGCGTTGTTGGCGTTGGCCAGATTCGGGTTGTCGGCGGCCGCTGCCCCGCCTGCCGCTGCTGCCTCTGCCACACCGGCCGCTTGAGCCGGGGCGGCTGCGGCGTCGGGCACTCGACCGAGTCCCGCTGGGGCTCCGTTCAAGGGAGCGACGGCGGCGACCCGTTGCTGCGTGTCGTAGACGATAAAGTCGTCGATCAGCGCTTTCTGATAAATGGGGGGGATCATCCCCGCCAGGGTGGTGAGGACGGTCAGCACGGCTCCCCAGAAAGCGTGCCCGGCCCGGTGTTTGACAAAACCGAGCAACCGCAGCAGCGAGCCCAGTGTCGCCGGGCCGGTCGCTTCGGTCCCCTCCTCGACTTCCTCGGGCTGGGTCAGGCTGAGAACCCGGGGCCGCCCCTCTTTGCGTTCCGACCAGGCGTCGAGCAGTTCCTTCGCCGAGTCGGCCCGGGCGATGGTGTAGTACCAGATTCCCAACCGGCGATCGGCGGCGAAGGCTTCGACCTGCCCCAGACCGCCCCGGTCGCGGACCTGCAGGTCGGTCACCTCTGCCAACGGGACCGATTGTGCCGGTTCGAGGGGCCCACCCCCTTCCGCTGGTTCGAGCGACCACAACAGTCGCCGGCTGGTCACCAGCAGCACGCCCGAGCGGTACCGCTGGTCGGGGCCGAGGTCGTGGCGGAACACGGCGGAGACCGACTCGTCGGGTTGCAGGCCCTGCGCCAGCCACTGCTTTTGAGCGGCGGGAAGGCGGTACCAATCGTCGGCAGGGTCACTCAAGGGAACGACTCGTGAAGGGAACGCGGGGCCCACGAACTGGTGATATACTTTCGCCAAGGCCAGCGTTAGAATAAGGCCGCTTTTGGCGGAAGAGAAGCGACTGGCCTGGTCCCTCTCGGCCCTGCCTCACCCGGTTCCGAACCTGGTCTGTGTTTAGCACCTGCGGTCTGCGAAAAACTCTCAGTCTCACCCGCCTGTCGGGCTGCGGCGGAGCGTTGTTTTCTTACTCCGATTCTGCGGAGACAGACCAATTCCCCCTCAATTCGGACGCAGCCGGTTCGGTTGCCGTTCGCCTGGTCGGGAAAGACAGGGGAGATGGGTGGGTGAGGACGGGCAAGGCTGCGACAGTCGGTGGTGTGCGGCCAGTGGGGGATGAACTGGTCGAAGTCGGATGGCTGGGTGTGCGAGCGACCGAGTTGGTCGATCCCGACCGGCGGGATCGGTCGGCTGCTGGTAACTGCCCAGTCATTGACCAACCGCAACTTTTCCGTGAGGTGCTCCCGGGGAGAACGGGGGCGGGTGACCACGCTGGTGGCGGGCTTGTCCCGCTGTCACGGCAACGTCTCGGCAGGGAGGTCTGAACGACGATGGAAATACGCCGCATCCTGGTGCTGCGCGGGCCGAACATCTGGTCCCGGCACCCTGTGCTCGAAGCCTGGGTCGACCTGGGAGAGTGGAAGGAATCTCCCTCGACTTCGATTCCGGGCTTCAACGACCGGCTGATGAGCTGGCTCCCGACGATGATCGAGCACCGCTGCAGCTATGGCGAGCGGGGGGGCTTTTTCCAGCGACTGCGGGACGGGACCTACCCGGCGCACATCCTGGAGCACGTGACGCTCGAACTGCAGACGCTGGCCGGCACTCCCGTGGGCTTTGGCAAAGCCCGCGAGACCTCGGAAGAGGGGGTCTACAAGGTGGTGGTGCGGTATCGCGACGAGCAGGTGGCCCGGGCCTGCCTGTTCGCCGCCCGCGAACTGCTGCTGGCCTGTTTCCGAGACCAGCCGTTCGATGTGAGCGCCGAGGTCCGTCGGCTACGGGCCCTGGTCGACCGGGTCTGCCTGGGTCCCAGCACACTGGCGATTGTCTCGGCCGCCGAGGCGCGGGGCATTCCCGCCCGCCGGATGAATACAGGAAGCCTGGTGCAACTGGGCTACGGTGTGCGGCAACGGCGGATCTGGACCGCCGAGACCGACCGCACCAGCGCGATTGCCGAGTCGATTGCCCAGGACAAAGAGCTGACGAAATCCCTGCTGCGGGCAGTGGGGGTGCCGGTGCCCGAAGGGCGGATTGTCGACACGCCCGACGATGCCTGGCTGGCGGCGAACGAGATTGGCCTGCCGGTGGTGGTGAAACCGCGCGACGCCAACCATGCCCGCGGGGTCTCGACGAACCTCACACAGCCGGTCGACATCGAAAAAGCATTTCACGCGGCGGCCCGGGAGGGGTCGGGAGTGCTGGTCGAGCGGTTCGCCCCGGGGGAAGAACACCGCTTGCTGGTCGTGGGGAACAAACTGGTCGCCGCCGTGCGGGGCGAGGCGTGTTCGGTGGTCGCCGACGGACGCAGCACCCTCCGCGACCTGATCGACGCCCAGTTGAACTCCGACCCGCGACGCGGGGAAGACGAGACCTTTCCGCTCAGTTTCATCGAGTTCGACCCGGTGACGCTGCTGCAGCTGGAACGCCAGGGGTTCACCCCCGACTCGGTCCCTCCCGAGGGGCTGAGCGTGCTGGTGCAGCGGAACGACAACCTCTCGATCGACTGCACCGACGATGTGCATCCGACGGTCGCCGAGCACGCGGTGCTGGCGGCCCAGACCATCGGCCTCGATATTGCGGGCCTCGACATTGTGGCGACCGATATCTCGCGTCCCCTGGAAGAGCAGGGGGCGGTGGTGGTCGAGGTCAATGCCGGTCCCGGGCTGGTCATGCACCTCAAGCCCTCGGTCGGGGAACCTCGCCCGGTGGGCGAGGCGATTGTGGGGATGTTGTTTCCCCCGGAAGACAACGGTCGGATTCCGATCGTGAGCGTGACGGGGACGAACGGCAAGTCGATTGTCACCCGCCTGATGAAGTACCTGCTGGGGGGCGGGGGACGGGTGGTGGGCGAGACGACCACCGACGGCATCTTCGTGGGGGGGCGACGCATTGAAGACGGCGACTGCAGCGGACCGCGCAGTGCCCGCAAGGCGCTGCTGCATCCCCAGGTCGAGGCGGGGGTGTTTGAAGCGGGCCGCGGGGGCATTCTCCGCGAAGGGCTGGGCTTCGACCGCTGCGATGTCGCGGTGGTGACGAACATCGCCGGCTGCGATCACCTGGGCCAGGGCTACGTCGACACCCCCGAGCAGATGTACTCGGTCAAACGCTGCGGGGTCGATGTGGTGCTGCCCACGGGCACGGCGGTGCTCAATGCCGCCGATCCGCAGGTGGCCCGCATGGCCGAACTCTCGGCTGGGTCGGTGACGTTCTTTGCCCGCGACTCGCGGAACCCCGTGGTGGTCGAGCACCTCCGGTCAGGCGGGCGAGCCGTGCTGCTGTCTTCAGGCCAGGTGGTGCTGGCCGAAGGGACCACAGAAACCTCCCTGCTGCCCATTGCAGAGGTCCCCGCCACCTGGGGTGGCACGCTCGATTTTCAGATCGAGAACGTGCTGGCGGCGGTCGGGGCGGCGTGGCACCTGAACGTGCCTCTCGACCACATGCGCAGCGTGCTCCGCGATTTTCGCTGTGACCCGCAGCAGTTGCCGGGCCGGTTCAACCGCCTGCCCGTCTCCGACGGCGTGGTGGTGGTCGATGACTGCCACAACGCCTCGGCACTGCAGGCGGTGATCGAGGGGCTGGACCGGGCGCATCCGGGGCGGCGGACGGCGGTTTACTCGGTGGGCCGGCGGCGGCGGGATCTCGACCTGATCCAGCAGGGAGAACTGCTGGCGGCGGCGTTCGACCGGGTCTGCCTGTACTTCGACGCCTCGTGCGATGACCGAACCCCCGAAGCGGTGTTCGGCCTGTTCAAGCAGGGGGCGGCCCGAGCGGCCAAGCCCCGCTGCAGCGACTGGTCGGAAGCCCCGACACAGGTCGCCGCGCTGGCCGCGGCGTGGGCCGGACGACAGCCTGGCGAACTGCTGCTGGTTCAGACGGAAGACGACGACGTCGAACAGACCTTGGCGCGAGTCCACCAGCAGCTGGAACTGCCAGTGGGGGTGTTGGGAACCCTTGCCGACACCTCTTCAGGCAATGCCTCTCTCAACCCACCGCATCGGGGAACACCGGCGGCCGGTCCGGCCCGCCCGGCT
>CAIUHT010000788.1 GCA_903898975.1 uncultured Planctomycetaceae bacterium | reverse complement strand
TCTACGCCGAGTCGCTCATCCTGGCCGAGACCGGCAACTCGGTGGGGGCCCTCCAGATTGCGGGGACGTCTGAGGCGGCCCAATTGCCGTTCTTTGTGGCGGCGTGCGACTACACGCTGCTGGGGGAAGAACTGTTCGCGGCCTCGGCGTACCTCACGCGCGAGCCGCAACAGCTGGGCAGCCTCAAGGGCCAGGATGTGGGCAAACTGCTGGCCGCGGGGCTGCTGGTGAGTGGCTGCTGCCTCGAGACCGCGGCGGCGCTGGGGCTGGGGGGTGGCTGGGTTCCGGGCGTGGTGCAGTTCCTCAAGCAACAGCTGTTGGGAGGCGGGGCGGGCTGACATGAAGCAGACCATACCGTGGCTGATCGCGGCACTGGCGGGAGGGGTGGTGATCGCCGCCTTTTTCATTCCCGCCGCCCAGCCCTGGCAAGACCGTGCCGGGCAGTGGTTCGAGGTGCTGGCGGGATTCGCCTTTGTGCTGGGGGGGGCGAACCTGTTTGTGATGAACCTGAGAAAGATCGCCGCACAGGGCCCGGGCTGGGGCTACGCGGCGGTGACACTGGTGAGCTTCGTGGTGACGCTGGGCGTGGGGCTGTGGAAGGTGGGGGTGGCTCCCCGCGATGGCCGAACCGCCTGGCAGGGAGGCTACCTCGATGAGGGCTCGGCGCTGTGGTGGCTGTTCGAATACGCCTACAACCCCCTCGTCGCCACGATGTTCGCACTGCTGGCGTTTTACGTGGCGTCGGCGGCGTTCCGGGCTTTTCGCCTGAAGAACACCGAGGCCAGCCTGTTGCTGGCGACCGCGTTCATCGTGCTGCTGGGGCGGACCTACGCCGGGGCGGCACTCACGTCGTTCGTCCCGCCCGAGTACAGCGCCCTCACCATTCCCGGGATGACGGCACTGATCATGAAGGTCGTCAACACCGCCGGGCAGCGGGCCATCATGATTGGCATTGCCCTGGGTGTGGCGGCGACTTCGCTGAAGGTGCTGCTGGGGATCAACCGCTCGTACCTCGGCTCGGGAGACTGATCCGCGATGGGCTGGTTGCAAAATCTCGATCGCCGCTGGATCTACCTGGCCATGCTGCTGGCGGTGGCCATTCCCCAGCTGCTGCAGGTGCGGTTTCCCGAGCAGCCCACACCGCTGGTGCAGGCGGTCTTCGACAAGGTGGAACAGCTGCCCGAGGGCTCCCGCGTGCTGCTGTCGCTCGACTACGGGCCGGTCAGTGCCGGGGAACTCGAACCGATGACGGCGGCCCTCGCCCGGCACTGCTGCCTCAAGCGGCACAAGGTGGTCTTCATGACCCTCTGGCCCGATGGCAAGCCTGCCGTGGAATCGACCATCACGAAGATCATCAATGTCGAATTCCTCGAGCACCAGTATGGCCGGGACCATGTCGACCTGGGCTACAAGGCGGGGAAGGAGGTGGTGATCAAGACCATCGCCACCAACCTGCGGCTGGAGTTCGAACAGGACAACCGCGGCACGCCGCTCGATGAACTCCCACTGACGGCGGGCATCAACAACCTCGAAGACTTCGAGTTGCTGGTGTCGATCAGTGCGGGGTTTCCCGGGCTGAAAGAGTGGGTCCAGTACGCCTCGAGCCCACTGGGGGTCCCGCTGGCGGTGGGGGCGACCGCCGTGCAGGCGCCACAGGCCTACCCCTATATCCCGGGGCAGATGCTGGGCATCCTGGCGGCGATCAAGGGGGCCGCCGAATACGAGGTTTTGCTGGGGAATCGCTACCCGGCGTACGCCACACCGACCCGGCAGGACGCCGTCCGCCGGATGGCACCGCAGTTTTCGGCCCACCTGCTGATCATTGCCCTGATTGTCTTGGGGAACCTGTCGGCCCTGTGGCAGCGCTGGAAAGGGCCGAACCCATGAGCCGGGAAGCACGCGTGTGGTTGGCGATCTGCCTGGTGTCGGGGGGCTTTCTGCTCTACCGCGGGGCATTTTCGGACGCCGGACTGGGGCGGATTTACGTGAAGCCCGTTGCGGCCCGACCGACCATCGACAGCGAGGCCCCGGGGGCCGCTGCGGCGGCTGACGAGGTGCCCCAGGCAGCCAGAGAGGCCGCCGCAGAGGGTGCCCAGGGAAACGCACCGGGTGCAGACGCGGGCGCGGCGGCCAACCCCGGGGGACCGGCCGCAATCCCCGCCCCGCTCGTCGGTGAGGGACAGGCCTGGGAAACGGCTCGCCGGGGTGAGTCGGGGGCCCGGGTCAGCATTCCCCGCACGGTGGGGCTGTGGCTTGCCGCGTTTTTCACACTGGCGATTTTTTCGTTTCTCTACCGCGACAATCCGTGCTATCGGTTCGCCGAGGCGGTGATGGTGGGGGTCAGTGCCGGGTATGCGATGGTGGCGGGGTTCTGGGATGCGCTGTTTCCCAAGCTGATTGCCCGGCTGGCCCCGGCGACCAGCCAGTTTTTAACCGGGCAACGGGAAGTCGCGCCCGTGGAGTGGTGGGCGCTGATTCCGCTGGCCCTGGGGGTGCTGCTGTTGCTGCGACTTGCCCCCCGGGGGGGCTGGCTGGCACGCTGGCCGCTGGCGTTTATTGTGGGGACCTACGCGGGCATTCGACTCATCAGCTTTGTGGAAGCCGACTTTGTGGCCCAGGTTCGGCAGTCGATCATCCCGCTGGCGGTGTTTGATCGCAACGGGCAATTCGATATCTGGCAGTCGCTGCAGGCGGTGCTGATGATTGTCGGACTACTGTCGGCGTTGTGTTACTTCTTTTACTCCCTGCCGCACAAGGGACTCTACGGCCGGGTCGCGCGGGTGGGAGTGTGGTACCTGATGATCACGTTTGGCGCGTCGTTCGCCTTCACCGTCATGGGCCGGATTGCCCTGCTGGCAGCCCGACTGGAGTTCCTGTTCGATGACTGGCTGTGGCTGATTGATCCCCTCTCCCGGCGCGGGACAGGCGGTTGAAGCCGCGGAACGGCAGCGGCGAAAACCGACGTGCGGCTCACTGACACTTGCCACGCAGCCCGGCAGCAACAGGCACAGCACCGCCGGGCGATTGTCGCGCAGGGGACCGCTGGCTGTCGGCGCACGGGTCGCGGTTCAGGGCGATAAGCGAAGAACCTGGCGCACGCCTGAGAGCCGGCAACGACGGCAGTTCGCGGCGGCCCGTGGGTTGAGTCTCCAGTGGCCTGAGCGACCCGTGGGCTCAGGCACCAGTGGCTCGTCGGACATTGGCGGACGCCAGGTGACTGGGCTCGACACGTGGGTCGATTGAGCGGGTTGCGCCGTGGAATGGATCGCGGCTTGTCTGGTGGCGAACTGGCTCGCCACCCAAGGCGCATCAGACCGACCAGTAATGCCCGCACGAATGACAGTCAAAGCCGAGCAGGTCCCCCTCGCCGGGGATGGCATGCTGACCCAGGCCGGCCCCGTGGGGGGCGTCGCACTGCGGGACCGGTGTGCCGCGCCCGCATTGCGGACAGCAGCGATTGCGATGCAGGGCGGCGGCCCGTTCGAGCAGCGACAGACCGTGGTGTGGAGCGGCCTGGCGAGCCTCTTGGTCGACCCCGGCATCGGGGTTCCAGAGTCGCAACACGACGGGGGGCAGGGCATCGGCCCTGGCAACCAGGTCGCGCCCCTGGTGGGCCGATTCGGCGTGATCACGGTCCAGATCGCCGGTGAAGAGTTCAAGCCGAGTTGGCGCGTAGAGCCGAATTGCACTCATCCCTGAGCCTCGCAGTTCGTGTATGCCCGGACCGAATTGAGCCTGCCGCAGCATATCCCTGCCGCGGGAGGCACGATGGCAATGAGCGGGACGATAGTGGCCCCTGAGGCGGTTTGCAAGTCGATTGCCGCGGGCCGAACGCACTCTCGACAGCGGTTTCCCTGCCGAAAATCCCGCAGTTTACCCAGACTACCCGGTCTTGGACCGGCGACTCACAACACGGTGAACAGCGGGGAATGGGCGCTTGCCTGGGGACCCGACACTGTTGCGAGCGCGTTCAGAAATAAAGTCGGCGGGATGCGGCCACTGGGGCGACATCCCGCCGGGTTGTTTTCGATGACTTGTCCCCAGCCAATTGTCCCCAGCGAATTGCCCCCAACGGCTGGCCACTCGACGGCTGGCCCGGGGAGCGGCACTCAACTGCCGCACATTCTTTCGCGAGGGGTTCCGCTTAAGCCTTCGGCTTGACCTGCTTGAGGATCGCCTGGGCCTGCTCGCGAATGTCGATGACCAGTTCGGAGGGCTCAAGCACCTGGCACTCGGCCCCCCACGACATGATCCAGCGACGGACCTCGATGAGTGACGAGACGTCGAACTCGAGAATGACGCCACCATCGGGGGTGAGGGTCTGCTGCTGGGTCGGGTGCCAGTTCCGCTCGGTGATATAGCCAGTCGCCGACGGTTCGAACTTAAGCTTCACCCGCTGCAGGGGCTGGCCCTTGTCGGCGATGACCCGGAAGGCACTCTTGAAGTAGTCCTTGGGATTGAAATCCTCAGGGATGGTGAACTTCTTGCCGGTGAGCTTCAGGTCTTTAATGCGGTTGGGGCAGAAGGTGCGGGGGGCCTTGCGCAGGTGGCAGTAGCCCAGGCAGTACCAGCTGCCATCGATGCAGGTGAGGTGCCAGGGGTCAACAATCCGCTTGGTGGTCTGATTGCGGGCCACCGACCAGTAGACAATCTCGACCTGCTGGTGCTGCCAGACCGCCTCGGCCAGCTTGCGGAACATCTTGATGTCGTGCAGCACCGGATTGGTTTGCCGGTACGACTGCGACTGCTCGACCGCGCTCCAGTGCACTGTCGCTTTCTGCGGCAGTGTCTCGGCCAACCGCTCGATGGCCGCCTTGAGCACCGTGTGGTACGGCGCCCCGGCGTGGTCGGTCAGCACCTGCCCCGCCAGGAACAGGGCCAGCAACTCCCCTTCAGTCAGCACGAGCGCTGGCAGGGTGAACGAGGGCTCGGTGTAGTGCCAGCCATTCCGTTCCCGGCTGAAAGCCACGGGGGCCCCCATTTTCCGCTTCATGAAAATGAGGTCGCGACGAATGGTCTTGGGATTGACGTTCGTCATCTTCGCGAGCGCGGGCACGTTGGGATACGGCAGTTCGCGAAGGGCTCGATCAAGCGTAAAGATGCGACGCAGCTGAACGGGACCGGTGGAGGACATGGCTGGTGGCAGAGCGGGGAAATCGGATCGCGGAAGGGAGGAGACTCAGCGAATCGGGAGCCGGAAATTGTGAGTATACACTCTGTTGTTGGGAGTAACGTGTCCAGTGTTTTCAGCTTCGCCTGTCAGAGTGGCACTTGTCAAGCGGATTTGCCGATAAATCAAGCCGCCTTTATACTTCGAGTAAGTCAGAAGTCAAGCGAACTGGCCGAGTGGTTCACCGGAGATCAACGGATGCCGACGAGACTGAAACAAAGCGTCGGTTGGCGAACGCTGCTGCTGCTTTGGCTGACGGGATGGAATCCCTGTCTGCTGGCGGGCGAGGAACGTTCGGCCCCCGTCGATTACACCACCCAGGTCAAACCATTACTGGTGCGGTGTGTCGCCTGCCATGGTGGACTCCGCCAAAAGAATGGGCTGCGTCTCGATGCCCCGCAGTTCCTCCGCACAGGAGGGACAGGCGGGCCAGCCATCGAGCCCGGCCGATCCGCCGACAGCCTGCTGATCGATGCCGTGCGCGGGACCAACAACGTCCCCCGCATGCCGCCCGAGGGTGAAGGCGAACCACTCACCACCGCTCAGATCGAACTGCTGGCCCAGTGGATCGACCAGGGGGCCGTCGCCCCTGCCGAGGAACCCCAGGCCGATCCCCGACAACATTGGTCGTTCCAGCCAGTGCGGCGGGTTTCCGCACCGTCCAGCCGGTTCACCCCCTGGGCCGAAAACCCGGTGGACCTCTTCCTCGCAGCCGACTGGGAGCGACTGGGGCTCGAACCGGTCCCCGAAGCCGATCGCACCACGCTGTTGCGGCGGGTGACGTTCGATCTCACCGGCCTCCCCCCCACGCCCAGCGAGCTCTCCGACTTTCTCGCCGACTCTTCCCCCGATGCCTGGCACCGCGTGGTCGACCGCCTGCTCGACAGCCCCCGCTACGCCGAGCGGTGGGGCCGCCACTTCATGGATATCTGGCGGTACAGCGACTGGTACGGAAGCCGGGGAGGGAACGAACTTCGCAACAGCCGTCGGCACATCTGGCGGTGGCGCGACTGGATTCTCGACAGCCTCGACCAGGACAAACCGTACGATCAGATGCTGCTCGAGATGCTCGCTCCCGACGAAGTCGCCCCGGGCAACCTGGCGGTGCAGCGAGCGGGGGGCTTCCTGGGGCGGAACTATTACGTCTTCAACCGCCACGTCTGGCTGCAAGACACGGTCGAGTACACGGGGCAGGCGCTCCTGGGTCTGACGTTCAAGTGCTGCCGTTGCCACGACCACAAATACGACCCAATCTCGCAGGAAGAGTACTACCGCTTTCGGGCCTTCTTCGAACCGTACGGAGTGCGCACCGATCCGCAGGCTGGGCGGATGGACAAACTGACGGGAAACCAGCCCGCCAAGGCCCCCCCGGGAGCGACGCTGGCCCAGGGCGATGATGTGGTCTACGACTCGGAACCCGCCACCCCCACCCACCTGCTGATCCGGGGGAACGAGAAAGACCCGGTCACCGAGCGACCGCTCGCGCCGGGCGTTCCCGAAGTGCTGGGCCTGCCCACTCCCGACATCACTCCCGTCCAACTCCCCCTCGGAGCGTTCTACCCCGAACTGCGTCCCGAATTCCGTGACAGCCTGCTGGCCGTGGCCCGCGGACGGGTCGCCTCGGCCGAGTCGGCCATCATCCACGAACGTGCCGAGCACGACCGCCTCGCCGCCCAGGTCGCGACACTCGCGGAGGGGGCG
>CAIUHT010000787.1 GCA_903898975.1 uncultured Planctomycetaceae bacterium | reverse complement strand
GCTGTGGTGCGGGAAGTGGTGGTCCCGGGACCGGTCTACGTGGGGCCGCCCCCCTCGGGTGGCGTGGTGCTGCTGGGGCCTCCTCCGCCACCTCCACGGTATTGCCCGCCACCGTATGGCCCCCCGCGCTATCGGGGCGGCCCGGGATGGTGAGTCGTGATCCTCAGGGGCGGTGGGAATTGATTCTGTTTGGTCTGAACAATCTGTTTTTGAACTGGCGCGCCTGCACCGGCTGGTCAGATGAATCGCTCTCTTAAGTGAATTAACGGTCCGACGGGCGTTTAAACTGCAATTTGCCGCGATTGCCGCCTGGACCGGTCATGACGTCGTGCCGGGCTACCGGTCAACAGCGACGTGGACTTGGGGATGCAAATCAAAATGGGGAATGCGCCTGTCGCGCCGGTGACGGCGACAGACTTGTGGGATTGTCGATCAACCGAGTTGCGATGGGTTTGATTTTGAACGGTGAAATGCACGATACTCGATTCGTTGCTGCCAGTCGGTTCGAATATTGGATTGGAGTCGCTTGAACGCTGCTGCGATGGGAGTCAAGTGCCCTGAAAACTGCGGGTCTCGCCCTGAGTGGCGATCGTGCAGGACAGAGCACTCAGGGTGGGCTTGGGCTGAGGCGGTGGGGGGGGTAATCGGGCTATTGCATGGTCCGCATTGCAGGAATTGAGGCGAGACAGCCGGTTGAGAATCTGAAAGTGATGATGTTGCCCTGTCGGTGATGTTGTCACAACGGATGGTCGAGGCGGCTCCCAAGAGAACCAACCATGTCGGACGATCCAAAACATTCGGCGCGAACATCCTCAGCAGAGGAATCGTCGGCCGGCGCGGCGTCTTCAGAGGAATCGCCTCCGGGAGAATCGCGTCCAGCAGAATCGCCTCCAGAGACGTCGTCGTCCGAAACGTCGTCGTCCTCTTCATCAGGGCAGCGTAAGCGTCGCCGACGTCGCCGGAGCAGCAGCAGCAGCGGCAGCCGCAGTGAGAGTGGCAGTCGCCGGAGCAGGTCGAGTTCCCGCTCGAGACTCCGCAAACTCAAACCGCTGGTCATCCCCACGCTGCTGGCCCTCTTGCTGGGCCTTGCCAGCCTCGGGGTCTGGGGCTGGTTGAATGCCCCGCCCGTCGTGCCGCCCCCCACCCTGGTCTCGGTCCCGGAGTTCAACGAGGCGGAGCTGCCCCCCGCAGTTCGGGCGCGGCTGAAAGTGGCGACCGCCCAGCATCAGCAGGTCGAAGGCAACGACAAGGCGACGCTGGCGGAGCGTGGGCGTGCCTGGCGGCTCTGGGGTGAGGAGTTCCTCATTGCCGATCTCTGGTCCCAGGGAGCGGCCTGTCTGCAAAATGCCGCGGCGCTGCGACCCGACGAATGGCAGGATCGCTACCTGCTGGCCATGGCCCTGCGGCAAAGTGACGATTTGCCCGCCGCGAAGACCGCCATGGAATCGGCGCTCGCCCTGATGGAGCGGCCGCCCAAGAAGGATGTGATTGATCGGGTCAATGCCTGGTGTTTTCTCGCTTCAATCGCCCTGAAGCAGAAGAGTCCCGAAGAGGCGATGCGGCCGCTCGACAAGGCGCTGGAACTTGACCTGCGGTGCGTCTACGCCCTGTTCGAACGCGGCCGACTGCACTTCCAGAACGACCGCCTGGAAGAGGCGTTGAAAGATCTGGGGGCGGCGAATCGCCTGTATCCCGACTCGGCCCCCATTCGGGCCCTCCTGCTGGACGTGCATACGAAGCGAAAGAACGAGTTCGCCGCCCGGCAATTCACCCCGCGCCCCACCACCAATCCGAAAGACGCCGTCCCTCCAGAGTCTCCCGATCGGCTGCTGGCGCGAGTGCTCGCCGACGACAAGCCATCGAAGTAACTCCCCCCACTGAGTCCCACCCACTGAGTCCCGTCTCCAGCCCAGCCATCCGGCCTTGGTCGAAGCGGACGCCAGTCGCAGCGCTCCCGGTGCTGGGGCAGAGGATGGTCCGGGTGTTTTTTTGCGGACCTTTAACGTACCGTGCTGGCAGCTCGTCTTCGCGTCAGCCGTCTGGGGGTAGCCCGCCTTGCCCCGCAGTTTAGGCCCATTCGGCTGTGGACTTCGAGTATTTGGCCGCGCACCCCCGTCGGCCCGAGGTTGACTCCTGCAGGGTTTGAATCGCCTCACACCGCGCGACCGCGGGCCGCTGCAGGCGACACCCTGGCCCCGGGCGCGGTAAGCTCGGGCCGCCACGGGTGGTCTCGATGGCAAGTCGGTCCGCCGATGAACGGCGTGCGCCCCCTGCCGAAGGCGTTGTGTCTCACGCAGGGGCCAGGATCGGTTTTTGACCCGGCAAGCCCCCTCCGAGGGGGAGATTGAGAACGGTGCGGAATGCCTGGCTGGTTGCGGGAGCGGTGGTCGGTTGGCGTTTTCACTCTGCTGGCGATGGGGGGAATGCTGTCAGGCGGAGCCTGCCTGTGGGCGGCCGATGAGCCCGCTCCCGTGGCCGAACGCGAGAACCGAAAGCTGGCGGGCTGGACCGTCAAGGTGAGCCGGGAGTTGCTGGAAAAATCTCCCTGCGAGACCGAGGAGGCGCTGAAACTGCTGGGGCAACAGCTTGAGGAGGTGGTGCGGGTGGTGCCCGCGCGGGCGGTGACCGAGCTGCGCAAGGTCCCGCTGTGGATCTCGCCCGAGTATGCCGGGGTCGCTCCCCGGGCCGAGTACCACCCGGGTGCCGACTGGCTGCGGAAGAATCAGCGTGACCCGGCGATGGAGAAAGGGGTCGAGTTCACGAACGTGCGGATCTTCGAGGCCGAAACGAGGCGGATGCCGAACTTCGCCCTCCACGAGCTGGCGCATGCGTATCATGACCGTGTCTTGCCCGGAGGCTTTGACAACGCCCCCTTGAAGGCAGCCTTTGACGAGGCGAAGAAGGAGGGACGCTACGAGAAGGTCGAGCAGCGGTTTGGCGATGGTCGCAGTGCGCAGACCCGGGCGTACGCACTGTCGAACCCGGCGGAGTACTTCGCCGAGTGCAGCGAGGCGTACTTTTCGAAAAACGACTTCTACCCCTTCGATCGCGAACAGCTCCGCAAGCATGACCCGCGGATGTGCGAACTGCTCGAGCGATTGTGGGGCGAGCCTGATGACCAGTGATCGCTGATGACCAGTGGCCACTAATGACCAGGGGCCGCAGGCGTTGACCGCCGGCAGTGGTGCGGACGATTCGTCGAGGCCGCTGTTGTGAGCCAGGCGGGGGAAAGCCGTCCGGCCACTGGCCGCCACCCGCGTGAGTCCCGCCCGACCGACACGGGACGCTGCACCACCAGGCGGGCCCACTTCCTCAAGAGACCGTGCTGATGCCCCGGACGGAAGCCGACGTCGCCCTGCTGACGGAAAGCCGGTACACCGCCGGTTCCGCCCCGGCGGGAGACTGGTACCTGGCGAACATCCTGCGTGAGGATGAACTGCTCGCGACCGCGCTGGGCGAACTGGGGCTGACCGCCCGCCGGGTCGATTGGGCCGATCCCCGCGTCGACTGGTCCCGCTTTCAGGTCGCCCTCTTCCGCACCACCTGGGATTACTTCGATCGCCCCGCCGAGTTCGCTCACTGGGTCGCACGGGTGGCTGGGGAGACCCGCCTCTGCAATCGGCGGGAACTGATCGAGTGGAACCGCGACAAGCACTATCTCGACGCACTCAGGTCGCAGGGACTGCCCGTGGTCCCCTCCCGGTACCTCGAGCGCGGTTCCCGGCTGGAGCTGGGCGAACTCTGGCGCGAAACGGGTGGGCCAGAAACTGGAGGGCGCGAAACCGGGGGACGCGAACTGGTGGTCAAACCATGCGTTTCGGGGGCGGCCCGGCACACCTACCGCATCACTCCGGAAACCGCACCCGCGGTCCAGCCCCTGCTGGAGGAGTTGCTGAGGGGCGAGGCGTTGATCTGCCAGCCATTTCAGGCGAACATCCTGACCGCCGGTGAGGACACGCTGGTGGTGCTGGGAGGGCGGTTCAGCCATGCGGTGAAGAAGCGACCCAAGCCAGGGGACTTTCGCGTGCAGGATGACCATGGGGGGACAGTGGAAGAGTGGGTGCCCTCTGCCGGGCAGGTCGAATTGGCCGAGCGGGCGGTGGCGGCGTGCCCCTTTCCGCCGGTGTACGGGCGGGTCGACCTGGTCCGCGACAACGAGGGGGCGTGGGCGATCATGGAACTTGAACTCATCGAGCCCGAGTTGTGGCTGCGGAATCATCCCCCCGCCGCCAGGCAGTTGGCGCAGGCGGTGGTGGAGTGGCTGGCCCGATGAGTGCGAGGCGGATGAGTTCGAAGTGGATGAGTTCAGGCCAGCCCAGGAAGTGGCCAGCGCAGGAAGTTGTCAGGTCGGGAAGAAGTGGTCAGGTCGCCGAGCTGCGGTGGTGGCGCACGCTGCCGCACTGACTGCACGCAGTCAGCGAACCCAGTCAGCCGACCAGCCGTTTTGTGAGCAAGGCGCAGGCACAACACCGCCCGGTGGCCGTACGGCAACGCCTGTGGGAGTCGATTGGGGAGGGGGGCGGCGCTGGCCGGTGTCACGGCTTCGCAGGCGGGACCG
>CAIUHT010000786.1 GCA_903898975.1 uncultured Planctomycetaceae bacterium | reverse complement strand
CCCCGCTGCTCGATTCCCCGCCACTCGATTCCCTTTCGGACCGTGGCGGTATTATGCTCTGGCATCAACGGTCGTCGATCTTTGGGGCGGGTTGCTGATCCACCGGCGTGCGCTGGTGGCTCCTGCCGAAAGATCCCGTCCTTCGAGGGTGACTGCCATGTTCCCATCCTGGTCGCGCGTCTGGGTCTGCCTGCTGGCTGTGGCCACCCCGGCACTGGTGGCTCGCGCTCAAGACAAGGCCGACGGACCGTACCAGTACAAGTTCGAGTCGATCTTCGTCGGACCGGCGACGGCCGACGAGGCGAAACTCGCCGAGCTTTCGGTCGAAAAAGCCGAGGCCTACCTCGACCAGGGAGCCCTCGCCTGGAATGGCGAACGCAAGTGCGTCAGTTGCCATACCAATGGGACGTACATGCAGATTCGCCCGGCACTCTCGGCGAAGCTGGGCCCCCCCAACCCGGCGATCCGCGCGCACTATGTCGCCAGCCTGGAGCAGTTCGCCAAGAAGAGTGCCGAGCAGCAGCAGGAAAGTGTCGCTCCCGCCCAGGCGATCTACCTCGCGGCGGGACTGGCCGAGTGGGACCGGCATTTGACTGGCAAGCTGTCGGACGAAACCCGGCAGGCGCTGGCCCTGATGCTGACGCTGCAGCGGGGCGAAGCGGGCTGGGGGTCGCTGGACTGCTGGCCGCCTTATGAATCGAGCGCGTTCCACCTGGCGACCGTGGCGGCGATGGCGGTGGGGACCGCGCCCGGTTGGCTCGAAGAACTGCAGGACGCCGAGCTGAAGCAGGGGGTCGAGCGGCTCAAGAGCTACCTCCGTCAGACCGAACCGAAGCAAGACTATGACCGCACCCTGCTGCTGTGGGCGGCGACCCGGCTGCCCGGGTTGCTGCCGGCGGAACGGCAACAGCAGCTGGTCGACCTGGTGCTGTCGAAGCAGCGGGAAGACGGGGGCTGGTCGATTCGCACGTTCGGGGCCCCCGAGCAGTGGGGCGGGGGGAATCGAGCCGAAAAACTGCGGGCTGAGCCCGAGTTCGCCAACCCGCCCAGCGACGGGCATCAGACCGGACTGGCGATTGTGGTGCTGCGGGAAGCGGGTCTGCCCGCGACCGACCCGCGCGTGCAGCGGGGCGTGCAGTGGCTGCAGCAGAACCAGCGGGTTTCGGGCCGGTGGTGGACCCGCAGCCTGAACACCGACAAGTGGCACTTCATCACCTACAGCGGGACCGCGCTCCCGCTGCTGGCGTTGTCGCACTGCAACGCCCTCCCGGCCCGACCCGCCCAGGCCTCGACGAAGTAGGAGCCCTGTCCGCCAGCCAAAGGTTCTCCCTCAGGCGAGCTTGCCACGCGAACTCTCACACGCGAACTCTCCCGGGCCAATTGCTGGGGTCAGCTTCGCTGGTTCAGTTCTTCGCTGGTTCAGTTCTTCGCTGGGTCAGTTCTTCGCTGGGTCAGTTCTTTCCGATGTCGATCGGCTGCAGCAGGCCTCGGACGCTGCTGAGCAGGAAGACGCGGTAGCTCTGTTCGCCTGGGTCGGCAGCGAGCCGCATGCGGAGCAGGTCACCCGCCCCCCGGGGGAGGCGGTCGCTGAGGCTGTTGCTGGTGAGGTCCCGTTCCTGCTGCGTGACGCCGGTCGCCTCGTCGATTTCGAGGTCCCACGCCCGCAGTGAGCGGGACGTGCAGGTGAGCAGCGTGAGGCGGTTGGTGTTGGGGTCGCGGTAGAACGCCACGTCTTGCACCGCCCCGACGCTGGGAGCGTCGCAACGGCGGATCGGTTCGAGGGGATCTGTCGAGGGTTTCTCAGCGGCGTCCCATGCCCAGACCCGGGCGGTTTCCGAGTCGCCCGCGTCGCCTGCGGCCAGGCAACAGGTCACCTCTCCGTTGTGTTTCCAGAGGCTGAAGGCGAGGCCCTGGAAGGGGAGATTCGCCCCCGCCTCGGCGTCGGTCAGCAGCCGCGGGGGCAGGGTGTCGTAGCGACCGTCGGCGTCCCGCTGGTAGACCAGCACCTGGGGACGCCGGCCACTGGCCCCGTCCGCGATTCCCGCGACCGCCAGCCAGTTTCCGTCGGACGAGACCGCCAGCGACTCGATCTGCGCGAACGTTTTCGGAAGGGTCTGCTCGAGGGTGAAGAGGGCGGCCCCGCTCTCGGGATGGCGGGCCAGCTGAAACAGCTGCGGCTGGAGCTGGCTGGTGTTGGGCAGGGGCCGACTGGGGGCGGCGATGAACCGCAGGGGCTGGCCCTCCACCGGGGGCAGGAACCGGACCGCCTGGTAGCCGCGGTAGCTCTCACCATCGGGAAGTTGCCCCAGGCTGGCGATTCGCACCGGTTCGCCCGGCACACGCTGGATGCCATAGGCCTTCAACCCGGTCTGCGGGCTGGCACACAGCACCAGGTCTCCCGACGCGGCGGCCGAGAGATCGGTGACCTGCATGTTGTAAGAGAACATGCCGAGGTGCTGGAACGTGCGGGGGGTGGCTTCGCCCGGCTGGGCCAGATCGCGGCCGGGCTCACCCAGGCGCCAGCGATGAATGGTCGAGCCATGCAGGCTGAGCAGCTCGCGGCCCCCGCGCACAGCCCGCGAGTTCGCCGGCGAGGCACCGATCTCACCCGGGTAGTTCAGCACGTACGGCGGCAGGACTGTCTCCTGGAGGGGCCGCTCTCCGGTGGTCTGCCAGAGACATTGCTGGACGAGGTTCCCCTCGATCCGCTTGCGGAGGGCGGCGATCCAGCCCGGGGAGGTGAAGTGGACCGCCGAGAGTTGCTCGCCCGCCTCGGGCAGCGAGGTCCCCTGCACGGTCTTGCGGGTCAGTTCCGCGCGTTGCAGCGACCGCCAGTTCAGCGCCTGGGCGGGAGCCGCAGGGTCAAGATCGGCCAGCCACAACTGCTGGAGGAAGGTTTCAACGCCTGGCTTGGTGAGTCGTTCTTCGCGGAGTTGCACCAGTTGCCGTCCGTCGGGCGAGAGGTCGAGTTCCGCGACCGACCCTTTGCCCAGGTTGTTTGAGGAAGAGACTTCGAGGGGCTTTGCGGGCTGGCCGGCGAGATCGACGGTGTAGAGTTTGCCAGCGTCGGTCCCAAAGAACGCGCGGGTGCCGCGGATGGTGCTGGCGCGAATCGCCGTTGCCCCCGGGAGGTCGAGCCGTTGCTTCTCGCGGGTGTCGAGATTCCAGGCCCAGGCCTGTCCCGAGCGGTCGCCCGTGAGCAGCCAGCGGCCATCGGCCGAGAGGGCCAGGGTCGAGGCGGCGGCGATGGGGCGGGGCGGGTTGTCGAGCCGGAGGGCGACGGTCTGCCAGCTTCCCTGCTCGTCGCGGCGGTGCACCGTCGCGGTGACAGCGAGATCGCCGGGCAGGGCGAAGACCCGGCCATCCGCGGAGGCAGCCCCCACGGTGGTGAAGCCGGGCTTGTAGTCGAGGCGAGCCTCTTCGCGGCGTTCCTGCAGATTCCAGACGCGCGGACGGTAGTCGAAGCCAGTGGTGAGGAAGCGGTCGGCTCCAAGGGGCAGCAGCAGCGAATAGGGAGGGAGGCTTCCTTCGTTGACCACCGCGGGCGTGCCGGCGGTGTCGCGACCGGTGACCACGATGTCGGTCTCCTCGTCACCAAAGGCGTACGAGAAGAGTTGCGGGTCATCGTCGCGGGTCAGGTCGAACGCGCGACTGCTGGTGGTGCGCTCCGCTCCCCCGGCTTGGGCGAGGGCAATCTGCGTGACGCGTGAGCGCCGCGGGTCGGCCCGGTCCTCGGCGAACCAGACCGCCCCGTCATCGGGCTTCCAGGGGGAGCGGAACAGGGCGAGCGGGGTGGGGCCGGCGGGGAGGCGGTCTGAAAGGGTATGGCGAAACCCACCCGGAGAGACGTGAAACAGGTCGACTTCACCGAGGGCCAGTTCATCGCCCCGCGACCCCAGTCGGCTTCCCAGCAGCAGCCACTCGGCGGACCCGGGAGAGAAGGCGAGCCCCACGGTCTCCTGGTAGTTGGCCTGGGTATGAACCGGTTGTGCGAGGGGAGAGGCGGCGACTGTGAGCCGGGATTTGCCCGGTTGGAACCCCCGCAGGCCAATGATGTTCTGCACGGGCAAGAGCGGGAGTTGCTCGAGGGACTGCAGCAGATCGGCCAGGCGAAAGGCGACAGGGGGACGTCCCTGGGTGGCGAGCACAGCCCAATCCCAGGTGATGGCGAGGGTTTTGGGAAGCAGCTCGTTGGCCTGGGGAACGCTCCACTCCCGTTCGGGATCGGGGACGAGGCTGTTCTCGACTTCCACCGGGCCGTTGGCGGTGCTGATGGTCAGCAGTCGCAGGTCGGGAGCTTTCTTGGGGCGGGTGGCCACCAGCACCCGGTGGCGGGTGGGGTTGCCCGGCTCCGGGGCGGCGGCCAGGTGGGTCGAGTCGGGCGTGGCACCGCTCGACAGCCGCAGCGGGACCCGCACGGGCCTGGCGGCCGAATCTCGAAGGTCAAAAAACTCGAGATGGAACTCCTGCAGGTTGTTCGCGAGGACCGCCAGGTGGGTGTCCCCCAAGAAGGCGAGGTCCACCACATGGAAGGGACGCTCGAGCGTGAGGGGACGGTCGAGCGGCGGGTGGTCGTTCCGGGAAGCGACCGTGAGCGCCGGGTGGTGGCGCCGCCAGAGCACCGCGTGGAGTTGACCTGGGGAGACCCTCAGGAAAAACCCCTCGGCCCGATGTTCGGCGGTCAGCAGGGGGAATCGCCCATGCGACAGCAATTCGAGGCACTGAGCCGGGCTGTTGGCATCGACGACCCCCACCCGCTGCGGAGGCGGCGTGGCATTGTTCGAGTGGGCCGCCGCCGAGGCACGATGGGCGACGGTGTGGAGCACCGGCGCAGTGGCGGTCGGCGACCGGCGGGAGACTGGCCGTCCGCGCAGACGCGGGGAACGGGCGGCGAATGAGGATGAGCGTTCGGCAGGGAACGCGTGTGGCGGGAGCGCGACGCGCGATTGGCGTCGCAACGGGAAAGTTTGGGACGGGGTAGCCTGCGACGGAGTGTTTGCCGCAGGCTCACGGGGCGGGGCAGGTTCGTCGGTGGGCTCAATCTGCCGGTCCAGTTCGCGGAACTTGGCGTTCAGCACACTGTTGATGAGCAGGTTCAGGTCCTGGGATTTGGTCTTCAGCTCACTCCGCAGGCGAACAGCATCTTTCCAGCGGCCATCCTCGAAGGCGGTTTCGAAGCGGGCCACCAGGCTCGCGTACTCGGCCTGCTGGCGGCGTTTTTCGACCTCTCGCAATTCACTTTGAGCCGCCTTTGTCAGGCGCTCTGCCGCCAGTTTCTCCTGCGTGGCCGCGACGAGCTGCTCGCTGGCCTTGGTCAGTTGGGAGTTGGCATCCTTCAGTTGCTGGGTGGCCTCGCGGGTCTTTTCCTCGGCGTTTGACTGGGCCTGCTCGGCCTTGACCTGCTCCTCTTTCGCCTGCTCGGTCTGTTTGACGGCTTGAGTCTTGGCGAACTCGGCGGCGTCCCGGTCGAGACCGGCGGCGATCGCGCGATAGTACTGCACGCCCGCGACACTTCCGGCGAGCGCGGTGGCGATCAGCAGGGCGACAGCGAGGCGCCGGAACACGGTCAACAGCCGGGCCCGCCGACCACTCTCCTCCTGCCGCTGCCGCAGGCGAGCCCGCAGCGGAGCATGGTCGGGCCGCTCCGGGCTCAGCAGGCTGAGGCCGAGTTCGTAGTTTTCGGTCGACTCGGCATGGGCGGCGTACCGGAGCCGGGTTTCGTTTTCCCCATCGACCAGTTTCTGCCATTGAGCCGAGGCACTGGCCCCCAACCCAGTCGCCGGGTCACCCCGCCACTCCGAATCCTCCACCGCGACGTCATCCCAGCCGGCGCGGGCGTCTTCGAACTGGGCGAGCGCCTTGGCATAGTCGGCCGAGACGGTCGCCGACTCGAGTGTCTGCCGGGCCCGCTGCCCCGCCTTCACGCTCACCAGGTGTTTGCGACAGCGAACCACCGCTCCCCGCAGGTCGGCGACCGACTGGTGACGATCGGTGGGAAAGGTCGAGAGGGCCCGGCGGGCAACTTCCACCAGCTCTTCCGTCCCCAGCCGCTGCATGCGGTCGAGATCGGGCTCGCAGACATAATTGATGGTGATCAGCTCGGACCGCCGGCGGTCCGCCAGTGGCGGAGAGCTGGCATCGTTGGGCTTTTCTCCCCGGGGGGCGTAGCCATTCAGCAGTTTCCACAAGATGCCCCCCAGCAGGTAGATGTCGAGAGTCACATCGAGGCGGCCGATATCGTCGAGCCCTTCCGGGGCCATGTAGCTGTAGGTGCCGAAGCCCGGGCGGGGGTTGAGAGCCACGGGCAGCCGGCTGATGGGCAGCGCAACCGCCGCCCCCCAGTCTGAGACATACACCTCGCCAAACGCCCCGACCAGCACATTGTCGGGCTTGAGGTCGCGGTGCAGGATCCCCTTCGAGTGGGCGAAGCTGACGGCATCGCAAACCTTGAGGAAGATCTCGAGATCGGAGTCGAGTCGGGCCGCCTCGCTGAGTGTCTGAAAGGTGTGTGTCCCCGAATGAGGCTGGGTGGGTGCAGACTGGGCGATCGAGTCGCGCCAGTGTTTCCCCCGGACCAGCTTCATCGCGTAGAACAGGCGACCCTGCTGATCCCGTCCGACATCGTGAATCGGAACGATGTGGGGGTGGTCGAGGTACCCGATCACGACCGCCTCTTCCAGGGCCCGGCTCGCTTCGCCCGACCGTTGCCCCGTAGGCATCTTGACCGCGACTTCACGGGCCAGCGACAGCTGCATCGCCCGATACACCGTCCCCTCGCCCCCCTTCCCCAGGGGGAGCGCGAAGTAGCCCTGCGAGCCCCCCTTCAGCGACCGCAGGCTCCGCTCGTAAAAGATCTGAAAGTCGGCTTCTCCACCGGGCGAAGAGAAGGCGACGGTCTGGTCGTCGTGAACCTGTTCGGGCCAGGGGGTCCCCTCGTGGAGATTGAGGGGAAAGTCGACCTGTCGGGGACGGAGAAACGGCCACTGTCGGGATGACCAGCGCTGCGAACTCCCCCCCGACCCGGCCCGTTCGGTCCCCGATGAACGGGGATTCGCAGGACCGGCACCTGGTTTGGCTGGAGCACCCGGTCCGGGCCCGGGTTGGCGTGCCGTCGGGGATGGGGCTGGCTGCCGTTCCGCCACGACGTCGGGATCGATGGCCTCGGTCTGGGTGGCAATTGGGCCCGTGGGCGAGAGGGCCACCGTTTCGATGGCCGCGTGACCGGCGGGACTGCCGGGCGACTCACTGCGGGACACGAGGGGGTCTTCGCTCAAATCGTCCGGGCGCTGCACCAGGTGCTCAAAGCCGGTGTGCTGGGCCGCCGTGCCAAAGACGTGGAGCGAGTCGGTGAAGGGGTTGCGCTCCTCCAGGATCTCGGTCGGGCCTGCCACGGCGGGGTTCGCCGAAAACCCCGCTGTCTCCATCTGAGCCCGGGGGGGCGTTCCCGCCGAGACCCCGCCCAACTGTGACTCGCGGGTCGGGACCGCCGGTGCCGACTGGGGGCTCAGCACATGCGACGGATTCAGAAACTGTGGTTCCCCCTCGGCTGGGTCTGGTGCCGGGGCTGGGGCGCGTGCAAAACGCAGCGATTCGGTGACGGGGCTGGCAGATGGCAGCCCCTGGGGCCCGACCGGTTGCGCACTTCCAGGGTGCGTGCCCCCACGTCCTGGACTCGCGGGCTCCATTTCCCCCGGCGGCAACGGGGATTCCCCCGACGTCTGCCCGGCGAAGCCCCGAGGCGTGTTGCCCGGAAAGGCGAGTGACTCGGTCGGAATGCCGGGATTGGCGTCGAGCTGCGGGGGTGGAGTGGCGCCAGGAGCGGGTGGAACGGGGGATCCGGGGGGCTGGGTCGGTTTGCGGGCTGTCATGATCTCCATTCCCGTTTCAGAATCCTGCGGGGCCGGCGGGTCCCCGTGACGAGACCGGGTGGAAATCGCCAACCCGGTTAATACCGCTCTACACGCCTTTCTGTCAGCGTACTGCCCGATCGGCGGCGACGCCAGTCCCCAATCAGCGAGACCCCCGCGACCGCCACCAGTGAACCGGCTGCCAAGTCCGCCTCGCCTCCGTGCTCCGGTGACTCGGGTGACCCCTGGGCCGCTTCCCCACTCACCGCGCGGTTGGCCTGCGGGACTCCCTCTTCAACGGTCCCGGCGGGCATGTCGAGGAAGCCATCCTTCTGCTCTACGCGAGAGGTGCCAGCAATCGAGTTCGCTAGGCCGTCACCAGTCGCCGCACTGATCACCGCACCGCTCGCCGACTCGCCCCGCAGGTCATCCGTTGACCCCGTGATCTGGCCAGTCACCTCGGCAGGGAACGGACCGACAGTGGGACGGAGGGTGACCGGCCCGGTCGGCCCCGCAAATTCCGCGCGACTCGCCTCCCCGACTGGCTGATGGGCCTGGGCCTGGCGGGCTTCCGGCGGGGGCTGTTCGCCTTGGGGCTGGGGTGTGTCGGTCGGTTCCTGTGGCGGAGCTTCGGGGGCGAGTTCGAGTCCGGTAGGATCGAACCGCCGGCCCAGGTCCTCGATTTCCCCCTCGTCATTCACCTCGTATTGACGCAGTTCGGTCTGGTTGGAACCGAGGATAAGCAGGAGGCGGTAACGTCCATCAATGCGGTCGCCTCCTTTCAGGAGAAGCTGGTCATCCAGGTCTTCTTTAAACAGCACGTCGTACGTGTACTTCTTGATC
Source organism: uncultured Planctomycetaceae bacterium (assembly GCA_903898975.1). Classification (GTDB taxonomy): domain Bacteria; phylum Planctomycetota; class Planctomycetia; order Planctomycetales; family Planctomycetaceae; genus UBA10511. The sequence goes on along the minus strand of CAIUHT010000786.1, from coordinate 3,471 downwards.
TCCACCTCCCGGGGACGTCCCTCGCCGTCGAGGCTGTCCGACTCGAAGATCCGCAGCACATACTCGGGACGCTGGTCGTAAGCCTGAGAACTTGACTGCCGGAAGATCGGATCGACGTTCAACGTGGTGGGAACGTCACTCCTGGGGAAGGCAATGGGAACGGGAGACGCGACCTCGGTGACCCGGCGGGGAGTGACGGGGGCCGATTCAGGCTGCGGCAGTCGGGGAACGAAGAACAGGTAGACCCCGTTTTCATACACCGAATCGCTGGTCGGGACGGTGAATATCGGCTGCTCGGGATTGGTGCGGGTGTCGGTGGAACTGAGCAGCGCCGGGCGACCGAAATTCTCGACCTTTTGACCCCCCGCCTGCGTGCCAAACACCGCAATCGCGGTGTTCTGCGAGACCGAGAACAGCACCCGGAACGGGTCCGACGCCATCGTGCGACCATTCAGGCGGGAGGTGAGAATCTCTTCGCTCGTGTAAACGTGCGTGAGGGTCAACTGCCTCGAGCCACTCGAGAGCAGGCTCGTGTCGGTGAAGACCGTCTGGTAACGGTTGCGGGGAGCCCCCCAGTCGATGTCGATCCTCAGCCCGCGCTCCCCCAGCTTGCCAAGGTCGATCTTGAAGGTCGCCTCGTAACGGCCGCCGCCGATGTCCCGCACCGCGGAGGGTTGGGCCGCCGCCACGTCGACCGCGTCGAAGAACGCGGTCCCCGAGACCCCCGAAGCGGGCCGCGGCGAAATGAATCGCGCCTCGGCCAGCTGGGTGGTGCCCACCCCTCCACCGGGGGGGCTCACAACCGCCGGGCCCACCCGCACCGCCGCTCCCCGCTGCCACTCCACATTCCGCCCGGCGGCGATGACCACCGCCTTGGATGGATTGGGATTCTCGGCTGTCGCCGGCGCCTTGAGCGACTGCACCACCGCCCCGGTCGACAGCACGAAGTCGCTCGACGGACCGTGAGCGATCAGCCGGACCGTCTGTCCCGCCTGCACCACCGCCGCGGTCGATCCCCCCGGCACCGCGTCATTCCCCGGGAGACTGGGCGGCGCGACGACGATCAGCGTCGCGGCGGTCGCGGGGTCGAGCACCTCGCGGAGTGGGTCGGGGACCCCGACGACCAGCTCCGATTCCAGCGGCTGGGCATTCTCCGCTTCAAGCCGGGCCAGCAGTGGATTCTGCTCGCCAGCCTGCCCGGTGATGACATCCACGCTCCCCACATCGGCCCTCAGCCCCGTCACGCTCTGCAGTTCCGCGAAGACCGCGGGCGAAGGAGCCGATTCCAGGGTCACGGCGGAATTCGTGGTTGTTCCCGTTCCAATCACCAGGCTGTCCGCCTCGCTCACCACCACGTCGCCCACCAACGCCCGGGCCACCAGCACCGCCACCCGCGTGTCGAGCGAATTGCCCAGCTGACCAATCGAGCCCCGCCGGGCCAGCAGCGTGGCCACCCCGACGGAATTCGAAATGGCGATGTTGGTTCGGACGTCGCTGGCCGAACTTCCCGCCGTCGGCTCACTCCCCACCGCCGCCCCGTCGAAGATTCCATCGTCCGAGTAGACCACCACCGCCCCCGCCGACGCGTTCCCCGTCGCCAGCAACCCCAGGGTGATGCCTCCCGCGTTGTCCCCGGTGGTGAACAATTGCAGGGTCCCCGTTTCAGCCTGCAATTGCGCGCGAGCCCCGATGGTGATCGCCCCCCCCGAGACATAACGCTGGTCACCAATTGTCAGCACGCCGGGGAGCGCCGTCTCGGCGAGCGAGTTCGCGGCGGGCCGCAGGGTGATGTCGGCACCGGCGGAGACAGCGACCGTCTGCAGTCGGTCTGCAGCATCGACTCCACCGTTGACTGCCCCGACCGCCCCCGCGAACAACACGCGGCCCGTGGCGGCGACCTGCAGCGACTGGGCCGGGCCCGCCCCCCCAACGCACTGCGGGCACTGCTGATGGTGCTCAGCGCCGTGGGAAACAGGATGGCCCGACCGGTGAGCACGGTCGCGGTGCCGGCAGCCCCCAGGGTGACCGGACCGGTGTATTGCTGGTCTTGCGTGGTGGTGACCGCGCCGCCATTCAGCCGGACACCCAGCGGGGCGGTCACGGTCAATTGCCGCAGGGCTGCCCCCGTGCCAATCGCTCCCTCGAACTGAGCGACCGAGGCATTGACCACCAGCCCTTCGCTCCCCGCCACCGCGCTGTCGAGAGTTGTTCCCCCCCCGAGGAAGGCGATCTCCGTGCCGTCGAGGGTCGTGGTGTCGGCGGGGTGGTCGAGTAGGACCGGCCCGAAGTACTGCTGTTGCCCCAGCGTCTTCACGTTCCCGACCAGCGTGATCTGCGCCGACTCGGCCCGCAGCGCCAGGGAGGTCGCCAGCTGCGTCGAGTCGACCACAATCGGCAGTGTTCCCGCGACGCCCGAGGCACCGACGGTCACGAGTGCCGTGGAAGCATCGATCGCGGCCAGATCGGCGTCGGTCAGATCGAGGATGGTCGGTCCCGAATCGGTCGTACTTCCCAATCGATACCCGGTGACACCAGGTGCGGCTTGAATGGCGAGTTCCACCAGCATCCCGACACTGCCTGGACCTCCCAGGAAGTCGACATCGTTCGCAACGACCCGCAGTTGTTCGGCTGCCTCGCTCCCCTTGACGGTCCCCGTGAACCGCACCTGGTCGGCAGTCACTGTCGTGTTGTTGCCCGGCGTGTCGAGGCGGAGGGGGCCCTCGACCAGCAGGTCGCCCATGACACTCAAATTGCCCCGCAACGTGGTTTGGGCCCCGGGGGCCCGCAACTCAAGCGACTGCGTGAATGCCAAGGCCTCGACGGTGATGGGCAGCAGACCGGCCGAGCCAGTCCCGCCAATGGTCAGCAGCGAAACGCTCGCCGACAGGGCGGCCAGATCGGTCGTGGTGAGGTCGAGCGTGCTGGCTCCCGAGTCCCCCGCTCCCCCGACCAGAATCGCCGTGGCACCAGCGGCGCCTTGCAGTGTGAGCTGGGCCAGGTCGCTGACCGACGCCGGGCCACCGTCGAAGTCGATCTCGCGACCAGCGATCACAAGTCGCTCGGCGACAGTCGCCCCCGCGAGAGTCGCAGTCCAGCGCAGATCGCGCCCCTCCAGCGTGGTGAGTTCGCTCGCCGCATCGACGCGGACCATCCCCGTATAAGCCTGATCCTCCAGCGTGGTGACACTGCCGGCATGGAGGTCAATGCGGGTGACCGCCGAGACCGCCAGGCTGCGGAGCGCGGTGACCGCCCCATCGAACCGGGCGATGCTGGAACTGTTCAGCGTCAGCCGTTCGACATTGGGTATGGCTCCCGTGACGGTCGCAGCCGCTCCCTCAAAGGAGATGTCGCGCCCAGTCAGCAGCGTGGCGTCGCTGGCGGAGTCGAGCTGAACTGCCCCCGAGTAGCGCTGATCGAGCGTGGTGGTGACGGTCCCCGCGTGGAGGTCAATGCGAGTGGTCGCCGAGAGGT
>CAIUHT010000785.1 GCA_903898975.1 uncultured Planctomycetaceae bacterium | reverse complement strand
CCTCGTGGATGGTGTTGTGGAGCACGCCACGGACCGGTGCACCATCAGCTGTCTGGAGGGCGTAGCGGACCTCCATGCCCCAGGTGGGCTGAAGGTCCTGGAGTTCGATTTCCACTGTCTGACCGTCGGGCAACAGGCGGGCCGCCAGAACGTCGAGCTTGCGTTCGTTGATATGCTCGGAGCCGTAATTGGCCGTTCGTTTCAGCCCCCAAATCTTGCATGCCCAACCATCGAGGTCCTGGACCGACTGGGGATTGAGGGGGGTGGGGAACCGCAACCGCAATCCTCGCGGAGTGACCGCCATGGTGGTTGGTACGGGGACGGGTTGGCCGGTGGCCCGGATGCGGTACAAACCACCGGGCTGAGTGGCGCTTCCCGCCCAGGCGAACATACCGCAGGCGTACAACTGACCATCGGTGGGGGAGAATCGCCCCCGGATCAAACCAGTGGGGAAGTTGGGGAGTGGCAACTCGACCATTCCCCCCTGCCAGCGGTCCCCCAGGTTCTCGTGTGGGACGACGAAGATCTTCCCATAGCCGTAACTGAGGTTCAGCAGGCTGCCCTGCAGCCCTCCCCAGGCGGGGCTGTTCACCCAGAGCAACTCGGCTGGGGACCGGTCAAAGGCGTTTGTGATCCAGCAGAGGGGAGGTTCCATCGCCGAGTCCGAGGAATCGGTGATGTCGTGGTACCCGAACATGTTGCCGTAGAACCGGCCCGGCACCACCCGGTTGATGCGGTTTTTCGGGTTCCAGTGCCCTTCCTGGTCGGTGACCATGAACGACCCATCAGGATTCAGGCAGACCCCATTGGCCGCGCGAAATCCGGTGGCGAGGATCTCTGTCTGGCTGCCATCGCGGGTCACTTTCAAGAGGGTGCCATGCTGGGGCACAAGGGCGGGCAAGGCGTGACGGGCCGACTTGGCGTAGTAAAAGTTCCCCTCGGCATCGGTCTGGAGGCCCATCGCGAATTCATGGAAGTGCTCGGTCACCTGGTGATCGGTGTTGAGACACTCGAACCAATCGGCCTCGTCATCTCCATCGCGGTCATGCAGGACTGCGAGTTGATCGCGACAGGTGACATGAATCCGCCCATCGATCACCCGCAGCCCCAGGGGCTGGAACAAGCCACTGGCGAAGCGTTTCCAGGTGAGCACGGGAGCCGGTTCACCGGTGGCCCCCGCCAGCCGTTTCAAACCCGAGACAAGCCAGACGTCGCCATCCCAGGTACAGACCGCCATCCGGTCTCCCCCGGTGAAAAAGTCGAGCCCCGTGGGACGGATCTGGGCGAGCCAGGGATTCGACACAGGCAGAACCAGTTCATCGACCACGAGGGGGGCGGAACCAGTCCCCATGCGGACGGGTACCTCGACCACACCGGGCCAGAGCCCTCCACCTTCCTGTGGCAATTTGTCGAAGGGAACACTCTTCGGGAGGATCGGACCGGCCAGTTGCGACAGTTCCAGATCGGGTTGGTTGGGGGCCACCCAGACAGACAACGAGAGCGGGTTCCGGCCAGCGGGAATCTCGAGGACAAGCCGCTGTTCAGCAAGCGACCACTGCAGACCGCCAATGTCACCAGCGACCCCGGCGAGCAGTCCTGGTCCAGCCGCGGTGACGACCCCGGTGACCGGGACCACGGTCGCCGAGGGCCCCTTGGGGACCCGCGACGCAATCCGCCGTTCGCGATGTGTTGCCAGGCGCCAACCGGCGACTGCGCCCTCGAAGGGTGCGGGTTGCTCGGGCTGTGACTGCAGCTTCGCGATATCGGCCGCCTCAAGCACTCCGGCGCGAACCTGGACCTCGGGAAGTTCGCCCACCCAGGCACTTTGTGGCGCGGGAAAATTGCCCGCGGTGAAGCCCACCCGGGTGACCGACTTGGCCAGCGGTCGCCCCGGAGCCAGCCGGCCGCGACCATCAACCTGCCCATCGACGTACATCACGATCTGGCCGGTTTCGTGCTGCCAGGTGCAGGCCACGTGGTGCCAACGGCCATCATCAATGCGGGTTCGCCCCGTCACAGCACCGACCCAACCAATGTCGAACACCAAACGCCCGTCGCGCACAAACCAGGATTTGCCTCCCGGAACCCAGACAGGTCCCGGTGTGGTCTGACACAACAGCGTTCCCCCCTGCCTGGTCTGAATCCGCGCGAGAAACGTCAGGTCGTGCGTGTTCCAGTCGAGTTCGGGAGGAGTCTCTAACTCGACGGAGGTCTGTCCGTCGAAACGCAACCGCTGCTCCTCGGCCGGCCCTTTTGTCGTGGAGTTGGGATCCACGGGACGAGCAAGGCGCACCAGGCTCTGGTCCGGTCGATTGATGACGGTCGATTCTTCGTCCGCAGACCGCCGCTCGGCGACCAGCAGTTTGAGAGGTCGTTCGCGAGCCCCCAGATCAAGCGTTCTGACAAATACCGGTCCACCGGTCGAAGGAACGGCCGATTCTCGGTCATTCGCGGGGCTGGAGGACTCGCCAGGGGTGTTAGCCGGGGTGGTAGCAACCTGCGGCCATTCGCCCAGGGAATGCCGTTCATGAACCAGTGTGGACCCCACCCGATAGGCCAGGACATGCTGCCCACCCCAGCGGTACCGACCAACGTAGCGGGCCCACTCAGCAGGCAGGGGCCCGTAGGGACGTTTGTCGCGTCCCAATGGGCGAGGATCGCGCCATTGACCATCGAGTGGATTCGCCCATCCTGGACCGGTTGAATTCGAGGCGACAACTTCGCCGGTGACGCGGGGATGCACGCCATGCTGGCCATCAAACAGGATCGCATGCCAGTCGATGAAACCCGCGCCCCCCTCGGGCCCGTGCCAGGCGGCTGCCATGCGGAGAGTGTCGAGGTCGAAGAGCGAGAATCGCGAACCGCGGGAGATGCCACCCGCCCCGGCATCGAGCCGCTGAGCGACCCCCTTCATCGCGAAGTTGGTCCCATCAGCACCGACTTCGATGGTCGCCGACAACAGCGGACCATAATCCATCGCCACCCAAGGGTCGATGTTGGAGGGCTCGGGCCCCTGGGTATCACCCGAGGGCAAGCTGGCGAGATAGGCCTCGTCCACGGGAACGAATTGAGTTGGATTCGCCGTCCGCAAGATCCGCTCGCGGATGTACTGAATGACGGCGTATTTCTGCCGGGGGACCATCCAGCCCTGGGCGGGCATGAGGCCGAACCCACGAGTGAGCGTCTGGTACATGGCCAGTGGCTCAGCTCCATTCTTGAAGCGTCCCGTGGCGAACCGGAGCGCCGTCGGAAGCGATCCGGGCTGATCGCCCAGGCCATGGCAGTTGGCGCACACGCGCCGAAAGATGGCTTCCCCCTGTGCGAGAGTCTGGTCGTTCCAGCCAGCGATCAAGCCGCGGTGGTCGAGTTGCTGCTCGTAAGCGGGCAGGCTGGCAGGCGCGTACAGGGCGGGATTGGGCTGGAGTTCGAGAGCCCGCTGGGGCCCGCCACGGATGATGGCGTCGAGGTACGCGACCAGGTCGAGAAACTGCTGCCGACTGGCCAGCAGGTTCATCTGCCCATCGGGCATCAGGGACTGCCGCGGACGATCTTCGCTCTCGATCTGATCCCGGGGGATGGTGATCAACCCGGCCGGCCCGGGGGTCTCACGCAAGACGACTCGCCCGGCAGTGCTCTCGATCAATCGCCCGGCACGGGTCTGCCCCGAGGTCAACTCGACCGTCACCGCCTCATAGCCTTTACGAATTGACTGAGAAGGCTGGAGTACTGATTGAACGATATCGGCGGGCGGAGGAGGATCGGGCAGCCGGGTAAGATTGGGGCCGAGCAACTCTTCGTTCTCGGTCACCGCATGACACTTGGTGCAGCCCAGATAGGGTTGATGAAACAGCACGGCGCCACGGGCCGGGTCCCCCTGAGCGAGCGCATCAGCCGCCAGGCGAGCGGCGGTTTCCCGGGCCAACTGCTGGTGCAAGCCCTCGGCCTGCGCCAACCCTTGAAGCAGGCCCCACACCGCCAGCGCTCCGCACCACCACGTTCGAGCCGTCATGTCTGGATCATCCCGGTTGAAAAGCCCTCATCACCGATCCGCATGATAACTGGAGAACGGCGCAGCACCGAGCGAGTCGGGTTGACCTCCGTGAAGCTCAGCGGTAGCAGGCCCCCGACACAGTGCCGACCCAAGAAAGGCGATTCACGGTAGCACGTTGGCTTCGAGCCACATCAGACCAGCCAGGTGAGCCTGGCGATGGGGGCCGATGAGGCGGGCCAAGCGGTGATGGCCAGATCGTGGGAAGTCGCGAGCCGAGCGCGGGGAGCCGCACGGCCGCTGACAAGATCAGCGCTGCCATCAGGTCGAGCGAACGGGGAGTGGTGCGAGTGCCGCTCAGACCGGGAAGATCGAGTCGCCCAGGGTTCCGGTGCTGTCGCCGAAGGTTTCGACCTCAAGCTTGAGCGTGCGGAGGATGCTCAGGAACAGATTCGACATCCGCGCGTCGTTCTGACGCCAGTAACGGCCGTGTTTGAGCCCCAGCCGGTTGCCGCCCGCGACCAGCGTGGGCAGATTGGTGGGGTTGTGGGTGGTGCTGGCGCCGCTGCCAAACAACACGATGGTGTTGTCGAGCACCGAGCCATCGATGTCTCGGTACGACTGCAACCGCGAAAGGAACCCGGCGATCTGCTGGCTGAGGAACAGGTCGTATTTGGCGAACGCGAGCTGTCCATCTTTGTCGCCAGCGTGTGACAGGCTGTGGTGAGTCTGCCCCAGTCCCAGCTTCAGGGGGAAGGTATCACTGATGCCCATGCCATCTTCCCGGTTCAGCATGAAGGCCACGCTGCGGGTAATATCGGCATCAAATGCGAGGGCAATCAGGTCGAACATGTTGCGGTAATACTCGGCGGGTTCCCCTTCGGGGCTTGCGTCGAGATTGAGGTGCGACACATCCTGGGGCTTGAGCGGAATGTCGATCCACCGCTCGGCAGCCACCAACCGCGCCTCGATCTCATCGAGTGCCGTGAGGTACTGCTCCATTTTTTCGCGATCTGTCTGCCCCAGTTCGCGGTTCAGCCGGCGCGAACTCTCGAGGACCGCATCAACCAGGCGGACCCGCCGCTGCAACTGCTCGCGCTGGGCCAGCAGCGATGAGCGGTCACCCCGGAACAGGCGGTCGAAGACCCGGCGGGGGTTGTTCTCGGCCGGAATGGGACGCCCCTCGACGTTGTACGAGATTGTGCCGGTGCGGGACAAAAACCCGACCCCCGCGTCGATCGAGAGGACCAGCGAGGGCTGTCGGCAATGCTGCCGCGTGTGCAGGGCGACCACCTGGTCGATGCCGACGCTGTTGAACGTGCCCGGCCGGGGATTATGCAGCGGCGCCCCGGTCAGCCACATGTCGGAACACAGGTGCGGATCGGCCTTGGTTCCGGAGGGGTGGTGCAGCCCCCCCAGGAAACTCAGTTGGCTGCGAAACGGAGCCAGGGGCTCGGTCGATTTCCCAAACTCGAATCCCTCGCCCTCCGCCTTCGGGAACCAACTCCAATCCGAAATCCCATGATTCGGATTGGGCAGGCTCATCCCGTTCGCGGTGTAGAGTGCACAGAAACGGGCGGGAGCCTGCCGCACCTCGGGAGCCCCCATGGCCTCCAGCCAGGGGAGCGAGAGTGTCACCCCGGCAAGTCCCTGCAGAACCGTCCGTCGATCAAGTTTGTGAGCCATGACTCAAGGCCTCGCGATTGGCTGACTGGGAAAACCAGGCACCGGCACCCCACGCTAGGAGAGCGAGTTGCCGGGGGTTCTCACTTCTTTCGGAACAGATCGCTGTGGACGACCGACCGCAACAGGTCCCGCACGGGGTACCCCTGTTCCCGATGGCGGGCCGCCTGTGTGTGCAAATCGGACAACTCGTTGTAACGCAAGGTCCGCCCCACCGCATAGGTCGACAGGTGTTTCAGCACGCTGAAGGCCAACTGATCGGGCCGCGCATGTGCCAAATGATCCCTCAATTCGGCAGCACCCCTCACCTCTGTGCCATCGGGGAGCCTGGCCGGGGTCGCTTCCGGCGGAGGAGCCGTCCACCGTCCCCCGGCATCGTAACCCAGCAAAGGGACACCCCAGGGGTCGATTCCCTCATGGCACTTCGCACAGCCTCGCTGACTGCGGTGCTGCTCAAGCCGTTCGCGGAGAGTCGCGGCCCCGGGCCCATCCCGCGGCAACTGGGGCACATTGGGCGGTGGGTCGTCGGGGGGTTCGGCGACGATTCGCCGGGCCAGCCACGCCCCTCGCTTCACGGGATTCGCCTCCCGACCGTCGGACAGCCCCGCCATCAAAGCGGCCTGTCCAAAGACGCCTCCCAGTTCAGGCTTCTCTGCGGGAATTGAAACAAAGTCGAAGCCCGACTCGACGCGTGCGGCCAATCCGTAATAGCCGGCGATGACCTCGTTCACGAGCACTGTCTCGGACCGGACCAATTCTCGAACCGGCCGGTTCTGTCTCAACATCTGCAAGATCCACGCCACGGGCTCGCGCCGCAGTTCGGTTCGTACATCGCGGGTCAAAGCGGGAAAACGCTGCTGGTCAATCGACACCACGTCGAACTTCTCCAACCCCAGCCATTGGCTGGAGAATTCCCCCACGAACCGCTCGAACCGGGGATCGGCGACCATCCGTTCGAATTCCTGATCGACTTGAGCGCTCAGAGTCCCCTCCGCCGCCAGCGACAGCAGCCGTTCATCTGGCGGGCTGTTCCACAAAAAGTAGCTGAGCTTGGAGGCGAGTTCATAAGGCTCGAGTTCCTCCTCCTCGGGAGAGACACCCTGCTCGATGAGGAACAGGAACTGGGGTGACGTGAGCACGACCAGAAAGGCATCACGCAGCGATCGTCGCAGGTCCATCGAGGCGGCATGAGTCACCTGCCAGACCGACATCAGGGACTCGATCTCGGCGGCAGTGACAGGGCGCCGCCACGCCCGGCTGGCAAATCGTCCGATCACCTCGCGGGCGTATTCGTCGGCGGGTTGGGCCGGGTCGCGTTCGGGCAGCACCCGGCGATGATGCGCAGGTGGCCAGGTCTCGTAGAATGGCCCCTCGAACTCAACTGAGCGAATCAGCAATCGCGGCAGGTCGCGACCATCGGTGTATTCACTGCGGACACCAATTTCACGGACGCCTGCCAGGTAATTGACGTTGTTCTCCTCGACCTCGGGAGCGGGAAAGTCGGCGATCGCCCCCCGGAAGACATACTCCTGGAGTTCCCCCGCACGCACCGCAATCGGATCGCCCACCCGAGCCAGGGTACTGCCGCAGTCTCGGCGGAGGCCCATATGCACCCCCAGCCAGGGAGCGCGCCGCTCAAATGCGGTGAATTTTTGAGAGGCGTCGGTCTCTTCGCCAAGCCGCACGAACCGCACCCCCTTCAACCGCGAGTTGTCCCCCAGCTGAGCCCGCAAATCGACCGTTCCGGCAGGCATTCTCAGCACCAACCACGGGGTGTTGACGAGAGGCTCCCTCTCGGCAGCGGGCGGACGCTCCAGGAGGTTCGCCTGGAAGAACCGCTCGCCCACCTGCAGACTGAAGGCTCCCGGGGCGGCAGGTGGCGCCGTGACCACCTCGACCTGGTAGACCCCCGCGGTTTCGATGGAGAGTTGACCTGCCGGAAAAACAGAGAGGGTTGGCGCGGCGGGCTGTGGGGGCGCAAGGGGAGCCCCAGCAGGTAGCAGCAACCCATCTTCGTACCGCGCTGCCCGGACTCGCACCCTAAAGCTGCCGCGATCGGGAAGCTGCCGGAGCGAGACCTTAAAGTTCGCCATCGGGCCATAAGTATTTGACTGCCCAAAGATCTCGGGGCTCGGGATGGCTGGCCGCAAGAGCAAGCCGGCGGGAACCGTCTGATACGCCGCGCCGTGAGGATACCCGGGAGTGCCACGCACGCAGGCGAACACAGCATGATAGAGGCTGTCGTAGTGCCTCCAGCCGCGCACAGTGTCATTCCCCGCGTACCCTTCGATGAAGTCGAAACGGGTCTGCATGTGGAACGGGCGGAAGGGAAATGGCTTGTCCAACTGGGGTTCAGAGACGATAAAGTCGGCGTTTCCAAGCAACTCGGAATTGGCCCCGAGAATCAGTGCATCGGGGCACGGGGTGGCGTTGATGCCCCGTCCCAACTCCATGCGGAAATGCTGGATCGTGGGAGGCTGAGACTCATCCACCAGCACGGCATCGAGAGCCCGCTCGGCAATCTCGAAATAGTTCTCGACCTGGATGGGAGAGAGCCCCAGAAGTTGCGCGTTGTTGACGAAGCCATCCTTCGATACACCGTCGGGGGGCAGCGGATCGGTAAGATCTTCCTCAAGATCGAACAGATCCCGCAGGGTGTTGCGGTATTGAGCAACCGTCAACCGGCGAACCGACCCCAACCGGGGAAGTTTACGCGACTCGGAAACCCGCACACCCTGTCCCAACCAGTCGTCGATCAGAGCGCGCTCGGCTGGAGTGGGCTGGGGTTCCTCTTCGGGGGGCATGTTGGCCTGGTCGAGTTGCCGTCGAATGGCCTTGAAAAGGGCAATCTGCTGGTCGTCGGCGGACCCGTCGATGTGATCGACCCGGACACCCGATTGGCGATCATCCACGTTGTGACAGCGCACACAGTACTTGGCCAACAACGGCTTAACCTGTTGCTGGAACTGCGTTTTTAGCGTCGCTTCGTCGGGAAGCGGGGGGCGAGTGCTCGGGGGAGCTTCGGGAGCCGCGGCAGGCTTGCCAGACTCGGCCTGCTGTGTCCCGGCCTTCGCCGTGGCAGCTGTGTCCGTGGCAGCTGTGTCCGTGGCAGCTGTGTCCGTGGCAGCTGTGTCCGTGGCAGCTGTGTCCGTGGCGGCATCGACGGGGCTGGCGACCGGCGCGGACCGGGTTGCCCCCTCGGAGGGGGACTGTGCGGGGCGGGCGGGCCCCTCGCCCATCGCGGCCGCACACAACAGGCCAGTCACAATCGGAGGGAGCAGCAGCCCGCCGAGGATCGAACGTCCCTGCGGGCTGCGCAGTCTCAGGTTTGCCATCGGTCTCGCAGACATGCACCGCCCCTTCCAGCCCACAGCTCACGAAGTTCCGAACAGATGTTGAATCATAATTCGTTCATGAGCACGGGGCGAGGGGATCAAGTCCGAGGTTGAGGCAGAGTGAGACTGCTGCGGCTTCGGTCCGTGTCCCCATCCAGGTGGGTGGCGTTTGAAGCCGGTGGCCGACAGGGCCATCAGCGGCCGCGTTCCCATACCATTCCCGAGGTCTGGAGGCGAGCCAGCATCTGGGCGAATTCGGGGGTTCCATCGGGATCCCAGTAGTCGGTCTCGACTGGCATGTTGTAACCCAGCGTGATCTCGCGGCGTTTGTCAGGGCGAACAAGAAACAGCGAGTCACTGGGGTCGACGGCGTGGAACATGCGGCTTCCGTCGGCGAACTTCGACCGGAGGATCCAGCGGGGCTGAGCGGGAAGGGAGAGCTTGCGCAGGCGGTCGAGGGCCTCAGGGTCGAGCGTCACCCCGAGGCCGGGGCGTTCGGGGACGCGCACCCGTCCCTGGATGGGCTCCAGTCGCTCTCGGACCACATCGTCGGCCCAGCTTTCGGTATCGTTGTTGCAGTGCAGCCACGCTGTCTTGAACGCCGCCTGCATGTGAATCGTCATCGCCCGGGTGATGGTCCCCCCGACATTCTGCAGCGAAAAGGGAATCTCAAGCTGAGCCAACAACCCGGCTCTCCGAATGGCCTCGCCAATCCGGGCATGCCCCAGGATAAATCCATCGACCGCGCGTCGCTGAGCCTCGAAGCCGACGCCCAGGGGAGCATGGTGGTACCAGATGGGGAGTCGGGTTCGGGCCCGCAACTCGGCGTAGCCCTCCATGTCTTTCTCGGGGAGCGGGTCTTCAAAGCCACCCGCGATCTCGAATCGAGCGATCTGCTCGAGCAGTTCGGGAAGATGATCGTCGGTGCCTCCCATGGTGAGGTCGTGGTGGATCTTGAATCCCCGGGGAGCAACCTGCTCCATCGCCCGCATCTGATCGAGCACGTTTTCGAACGGAGACAGGTGATACTTCAGCCAGGTATAGCCTCGCCTGGCATACCCCTCGACCGCCCGGGCCATCCGTGCAGGAGCCGTAGAAACGGTCCAGCAGGCGACTGGAACAAAAGCCCGCTGACGAGGTCCGAAGAGCTTGTGAACCGGGACTCCCGCGGCCTGTCCCATCAGGTCGTACATCGCCATGCCGAGGGACAAACTGGTCTCGTCGCCGATCCAGTCGAAGGGATTCGACCCTTCGTACTTGCGGATCACCTCCGGGTTCTCGGGAGAATGCCCTTCCCCCAAGCCGATCAGATCCGAATTGGTACGGACTATATAAACAGTGCGCCGGGTTGGGCCGTAGAAGTGACTCAACTCATAAGTGGTGAGGGGATCGTAGGGAACAGAAATCTCGTGCGTTTCGATCGTGGTGACCCGCAAGCGGTCTCCCAAGCGGCCCGCCTGCTCTTGGGCCCGGAGTGCGGGGAGTCGCCCCAGTGTCAGGCTGGTCGCCATCATCCTGAATGCGTCACGACGAGTCAGCCGACCAACACCGCCCGAATTCGAACCGTTCATCAGGGTGCTCCCACATCGCCGTGCAATCATCTGGCCCCGCGGCCCGAGTCACAGCCCCAGTGCCGCGCTCAGGCTGCTCACTGCCTGGTGACGGCATTCTGCGGAGCGCCTTCTCTTACAGCAAGCACGCCACCTGAATCACGGCGGGCAAATGGCCCAGTCCTCGTCACCCAGTCGCGACCTGATCGCTTTCAAGAGCGGTCAAAACGGGGTGGTCTGACCAAGGTCCGAGCTGATATCCAGAACGAGGCTCTTGACGTTCAGGATTTCCGGCGACACGCCGCTTGACTTGTGTCTGCTTGTCTGACAAGGCACTGACGATCAGAATCATTGTCAACTCGCGACGCGTTCATCCCGTGTTTGCGCTCCGGAGTCCCCTGCCCCGCCTCACGCCGCTTTGCCCCGTCCCTCGAGCCTGGCCCCCGCCCCGGGGGACTCCCGGTCGCTTGGCGTCGTCGCTTGCCGGTGACAGTTCTCCGGTGACGGATTGCGTTCACGCCCACTGAAGCCAGTCGGATCACCTCATGAAACAGCCTGCTTCCAGCGGACCGTCACGCAAAACACGGCGTGGGTTTTGGCTTACGGCAGCACTTCCAGGGAGTTTCTGGCTGATCTGCGGACTGGCCTCCGCCACTCCGCCCGACTCCGCAAAAACTGCTGACCGCGTCGCATGGACCGTGCTGGCCGACCGCTGCCTGTCCTGCCATGGACCGGATGCTGCCCGTCGCAAGGCCGATCTCCGCCTCGATTCGCGGGAATCGCTGCTGGCGGAGCGTCCCGGGGGCGCAGCGGTTGTGCCCCAACGGCCCGACGAAAGTGAGCTTTTGCGGCGGATTGCCAGCGACGATCCAGCCGAACGGATGCCCCCCCCAGCACACGGAAAACGGCTGACCCCCCAGGAGGTGACCCTCGTCCGGCAGTGGATCGAGCGCGGGGCGGAGCGTCCCCCACACTGGTCGTTTGTTCCACCCCAGCGTCAGCCACTGCCCCAGGTCGGTCGCGGCGACTGGCCCCGCCGACCGCTGGACTACTGGGTCCTGGCCCCGCTGGAGGCGACTGGGCAAAGCGTGGCGAACGAGGCGTCGAAGGCGACGCTGCTGCGACGGTTGAGCCTCGATTTGACGGGGCTGCCTCCGACCCGCCCCCTTCGCGACTGGTTCCTGCGGACGCGCGATCCCGACGCTTACGAGCAACTGGTCGAGAGGCTGCTGGCCTCGCCCCAATTTGGCGAGCGACTGGCCCTGTATTGGCTCGATGCCGCCCGCTACGCCGACACCAACGGCTACTTCACCGACGGTGAGCGAAGCATGTGGCGGTGGCGCGATGGACTGCTGGCGGCCCTCAATGCCAACCAACCATTCGATCAGTTCACGGTCGAGCAACTGGCAGGCGACCTGCTGCCCGAGGCGTCTGAAAGCCAGCGGATCGCCTCGGGTTTTCATCGCAATCACCCCACCAACAATGAGACTGGGCTGATCGATGAGGAATATCGCCTGTCTTATGCCATGGACCGGCTTGAGACGACCGGGACGGTCTGGCTGGGCCTGACACTGAATTGTGCCCGCTGCCACTCCCACAAGTTCGACCCCATTTCGCAAGCCGAGTACTACCAACTGCTGGCGTATTTCAACCAGGTCACTGACCAGGGGTTGGGGCAAGAGGGGAATTCCCCTCCATTGATGCCGGCGCCGACCGCGGAGCAGTTGGAGGACCTGCGAACAGCCGAGGCCGCCCTCTCCACCGCCCTCCGCAACTGGCAGGCCATCGAGGGGCAGGTCGAGCAGCGGGAGCAGGAGTGGCTGGCGACGTTGCCCAGGCCAGCCGAAGGCGCGTTAAGGCAGGGCGAGGTGTTGTACCTGGGCTTTGCGCTCGACGCAGCGACTTCCAGGGCCGAAGGTTCACCGGCTCAGCCTCCTGAACTCAACCTGCCCCACCCTCTGCAGTGGGTGGGAGATCGCCCGCAGTCGCCACCGCCGGGAATTTGGGAGTGGGCGGGGAGTTTTGATGGTTCGTCGCATGTCCGAGCAGCGACTCCCGAGTATTTCGACTGGGAGCGCGATCAGCCCTTCTCCATCAGCCTGTGGTTCCACCCCAGTGGTTCAGCCGCCGGGTGCCTGATTTCAAAGACCGATGAAGGGGAGTTCCTCCGCGGCTTCGACATGCTGTATGAAAAAGGCCGCTTGGTGGTCCATTTGAATCACCGTGCCGAGGCCGACGCGATCCGGGTGAAATCGCGTCAACCAGTCGGTGGCGACTGGCAGCATGTCACAGTGACTTACGATGGCAGCAGTCGTGCCAGTGGCCTGCGATTGTATTTGAATGGGCGCCCCTCCCCGTGGATTGTTGAAGTCGACAACCTGCACCACACCATTCGGACACCGGCCGCATTCCAGGTGGGTCGCCGAGGTGACAGCCTGGGATTCACCGGTCGCATCGACGAGGTGCGAGTGGTCGACCGGTCGATCACCCCCGAGGAAGCGCAGGCCCTGTTCCTGGCGGAGTCCACCAGCAACGCGCTCTCGGCCTCGGCCGACCAGCGGACTCCTTCCCAACGCCGCTGGCTCCGGGCCGCTTGCCTGCTCGACTCTCCCGAAGAATGGCGGGAACGGCACGAGCAGTGGCAACTTGCAGCCGAGCGAGTGGAGGAACTCAAGCGTCGGCTTCCCACAACCATGGTCATGCAGGAACTGGCGGAACCGCGGGTGACCAGGGTGCTCACGCGCGGGCAGTATGACCAGCCTCAAGAAAGTGTCGAGGCCGGCCTCCCGGCGGTCCTGGCCACCGACGGTGCGGCACCAGGCTCAAACCGACTTGCGCTGGCCCGCTGGCTGGTGTCACCCGCTCAACCACTCACAGCCCGGGTGCTGGTCAATCGCGCCTGGGCGCAGTTGTTTGGCTTGGGCCTGGTGAAAACCGCCGCCGATTTTGGAGTACAGGGAGAAGCCCCCTCGCATCCCGAACTGCTCGATCAACTGGCACTCGAACTGGTGGATTCGGGCTGGGATGTGAAACAGTTGTACCGTTCGATTGTGACCAGCGCGACCTATCGCCAGGAGTCGGCGGCCAGCCGGGAGGCGTGGGAGAGTGATCCCGAAAACCGCCGGCTCGCGCGCGGCCCCCGTGTGCGACTCGAGGCCGAAGCCATCCGCGACACCGCTCTCGAAGTCTCGGGGCTGCTGGTCTCCCGGGTGGGGGGACCAAGCGTGAAACCATGGCAACCCCCGGGACTGTGGGAGGCTGTCTCTTACAACGGCGATCACTCGTATGAACCCGGGACCGGCCCCGATCGGTTTCGCCGCAGCCTGTACACGTTCTGGAAGCGGCAATCTCCTCCCCCCACCAGCCTGATCTGGGATTCCCCCACCAGGGAAACCTGCCTGGTGCAGCGCGCCCGAACGAACACCCCGCTGCAAGCACTGGCCCTGCTCAATGAGCAGCTGACGACCGTCGCCGCGCGGGCCTGGAGCGCCCGCCTGCTGCTGGAGAGACCCGGCGCGCCCCCGGTGGAGACTCTGATCGAAGCCTGGCGGGAACTGTTGACGCGGGAGCCGCTGCCCGCAGAGCGGAATCTGCTGCAGGACCTGTGGAACTCTCAACTCACCGCCCTGAAGCGCGAACCTGACCAGGTCGAGCGGCTGCTGACGACGGGACTTCAGCCCAGCGAATTGCCGACCGAGACCGGTCACCTCGATCGAGTCGAGTGGGCGACGCTCTCGATGGTGCTCCAGGCCCTGCTCTCGCTCGATGAAGCGATCACCAAGGAGTGACCCATGCCCTTCTCTCCAGATCAACCGTTTGAGGCGATGACCCGTCGCTGGCTGTTGCGGCACTCCCCGGGGCTTTTGGCCCCCATGGCACTTGCCAGCCTGTCGGCGCCGAGGGCCGAAGAGATTGCCACAAGTCGCCGGGAGCCGGCTGGCCTGCCCCATTATCCGCCCCGCGCGCGTCGGGTGATCTCGCTGTTCATGCATGGGGGCCCCTCACAGATCGAACTTTTTGACGAAAAACCCCGCCTGCGTGAGCTGGCCGGAACAGAACTCCCGGAGTCGATCCGGGGAACGCAGCGACTGACCGGGATGACCTCGGGGCAGAAGAGTTTTCCAGTGCTGGGTTCGCCGTTCGCCTTTCTGCGATCCCCCAACTCAGGAAACTCGGTCAGCGACCTGCTGCCACACCTGGCTCGCCAGGCGGACCGACTGTGCATTGTCCGATCAATGACGACCGAGGCGATCAACCACGACCCGGCCATTACACTGCTGCAGACCGGGCATCAGCTGCCAGGCCGGCCTTCCGCAGGAGCCTGGCTGTCCTATGGACTGGGAGCCGAGACGGCGGAACTGCCGGCGTATGTTGTGCTGTTGTCTCGCGGGAGCGCGGCTCGTCCGGATGATCCACTCTACGCCCGGCTGTGGGGCTCGGGCTTTCTGCCGGGGAGCCATCAGGGCACCTGTTTCCGCTCGCAGGGAGATCCGGTTCTGTATCTGAATCATCCCGCTGGGCTCGATGAGGCCACCCGACGGCGGCTGCTGGATGCGAGCACTGCCCTGAATCGCGTGCGGTTCGCCGACGTGGGTGACCCCGAGATTCTCGCGAGAATTGAGCAACACGAACTCGCCTTTCGCATGCAGCGCTCGATTCCCGAACTGACCGACACCCGTGACGAATCCGAGGCGACCTTGAACCGGTATGGCCCCGACTCCCAGCGTCCGGGTACCTTCGCTGCGAATTGCCTGCTGGCCCGGCGACTGTGCGAACGGGGGGTCCGCTTCGTGCAGTTGTTCCATCGCGGCTGGGATCAGCATTACAACCTGCCCAGTGACATTCGGCTGCAGGCAAGCGATGTCGATCAGCCGTGCGCGGCGTTACTGCAGGACCTGGCCGAGCGCGGGCTGCTGGAGGACACCCTGGTGATTTGGGGAGGAGAGTTTGGGCGTACTGTGTACTGCCAGGGAACCCCGAAAGCGGGTAATTACGGTCGGGACCATCACGGACGCTGTTTCAGCGTCTGGCTGGCCGGGGGAGGAGTCCAGGGCGGACTGACCTGGGGCGAGACCGACGATTTCTCGTACAACGTGGTCAAAGATCCCGTCGGAATTCACGATCTGAATGCCACGGTGCTGCACCTGCTGGGGCTGGACCACACGCGTCTGACGTATCGGTTCCAGGGACGGGACTATCGTTTGACCGACGTCGAAGGGGAGGTGCAACGGGGTCTGTTGGCTGGGTGAAGAGCACCCGGGTGGGCTCCACACCAGATCGCCATTTGGAACTCAGGGCGCCTGCTCGGTCGCGGAGGTCGCCGACCGGGGCTCTCGAGCGACCAGTTGGCGCGCCAGCCCCAACAACTCGGCCCGGCGGAACTGCCCTTTGACCAGGATGGCGGCGACACGCCCTTCCAGCCGCTGGCGATCGGCGGGCGTCAGGGACCGGCTGCTGACGACGATAATGGGAGGACGAATGAAGCCCGCCAATTGATCGAGGCGATCGAGCAGTTCGAAGCCATCCAACTCGGGCATCATCAGGTCGAGCACGACGACATCGGGAGTCCGCTGTTCCAGTTGAGACAGGGCTTCCAACCCATTCGCCGCCAGGTCCACCATCCAGCCCTCATCCTGGAAGAGTCGCCGGGCCAGTTCACTGCTGTTCGAGTTGTCCTCGACCACCAGGATGCGACGCTCGCGCCCGTGGCCGGTGTACTGGCCCAACAACGACGTCAGCAGATTCCAGTCGACTGGCTTGGTGAGGCACTCGGTGGCTCCCTGTGAGAGGGCCTCATCCCGATGTTCGAGAATGGACACGACCACTACGGGTGTCGCGGCGATGCGCGTGTCGGCCCGGGCCGACTGGAGGACCTGCCAGCCATTCTGGCCGGGCAACAGCACATCGAGAAGAATCGCCGCCGGCTGATGTCTTCGCGCGAGTTCGAGCCCCTCTTCGCCCGAGGCGGCGACCAACACCCGATAACCGCGCTGGGCCAGCTGGCGGACCATCAATTCCCGCATCTCGCGACTGTCGTCAATGACCAACACGAGCGGTCCGGAACCAAGCAGCCCCCGCACGGGAAGCGTACCTGAAGACCGGGCTGAGCGAGTCGAACGAAATCGACCCGAAACGGATTTGCGTTCCGCCGACTTGGGAGCAGCTGCACTGGGAGCCCCCTCTTCATCAGGCTGCCGCGGAGCTTCACGGGGGAGTTCGACCGTGAAGGTGGAACCCCTTCCCAGTTCGCTGCGGACACGAATCTCGCCCCCCATCAACTGACAGAAGCGTCGGCTGATGGCCAACCCCAACCCGGTCCCACCGTAGCGCCGCTTGGTCGACTCATCGACCTGCGAGAAGGGGCGAAACAGGCGTGCCAACTGCGAAGGAGACATGCCGATGCCATTGTCGGAGACCCGGAACAGCAACCGTTCCCCGGAGGTTGAGCGGGCCACCTCGACGCTCAACTCGATCTGCCCCCCTTCGGAGAACTTGTTGGCGTTAGACAGCAGATTGAACAGGACCTGTCGCAATTTCACCAGATCTGTGACCATCCGCCCCAGATCATCCGGACAGTTCACGAGCAGCTGATTGCGATTCTTTTCCAGGAGAGGCGAAATCAGGCCGACTACGCTGTCGATCGCCCGCCGAACTGAGAACGATTCGGGAGTGATGGTGGTCTTGCCCGCCTCGATCTTGGAAAGATCAAGAACGTCATTGATCAGGGCCATCAGGTGCCGCCCTGCCCCCTCGATTTTCTGCAGATCTGGGAGCATCTCGGACCGTCGCATCCGGGGCGACTGCTCGACCAGAAGTTCGGCGAATCCGATGATCGCACTGAGGGGCGTCCGCAATTCATGACTGATGTTGGCCAGGAACGCTGACTTGGCCCGGCTGGCTTCCAGTGCCGAGTCGCGGGCGGTGATCAGGTCGGCCTGGATCCGCAGGTTTTCCCGCTCCACACGCAGACGCTGGAGCGCCATGCCCAATTGACTGCCGGCCGATTCCAGGATGCTCGACCAGCGCTCACGCCAGACCGCGTCAGGATCGGTCACCGTCAACTTGAGCAGCGCGAGCAGCCGGTCGCCATGCACAACAGGAACAGACAGCTCATTGCCCGACCAGGCCGCTGGTCCAGCCACGGGGGCATTTTTGCCGGTGTCATCGCGATCGGCGACCGCCTGCCAGTGCGCCAGTTCCAGGCGCAGTCCCGGGGTCCCTTTCAGCTCGCGACACACCTCCGCCAGCAGGGCTTCCTCCTGCCGTTCCCCCTGCATCAGCGAGTCGAGTCGCGTTTGCAGCGCCAATTCCTCCTGACGACGAACGAGACGGTCCTCGCGTTCGAGCGCCTCCTCCAATGCGGCGAGCAGTTCCGCAGCGTACGCGTTCGCGTTGGCCAAAGATTCGACGCGTCGCCGGAGATCCCGGTTCTCGGCCTCCAATTCGGCTTGGGGATTGGCGGGGATTTCCGATTCGTTAGACATCTGACTGATACCAGGGGGAAGGCCCAATCAGGGCCATGGACCGCTCAAACAGTTTTCCACTAGATGAACAGTGAGATTTTCGATCGCGAGGCATCTTCAAGAAAGGTGGCGACTCCACCAAAATCGAGCCCTGGCCGCAGCTCGTCCCGAGCAACTCCCATGACCTTCATCGACGTCTCACAGGCGATCATGCGGACTCCCATCTCGGCTACCAGGTCGATCATCCCCGGCACAGACTCCACCCCTTTTTGCCGCATGAGCTTCTGGAAAAAGGCAGGGCCAAAGCCTCCCATGTTCATGCGGCTGGTCCCGACTTTGTCGGGGCCCGAGGGAAGCATCGCCGCCACCATTTTCTCTCCCACGGTTTTTCCCTGGAATCGCCGCCCGACTCGCACCGCGTTCAGTCCCCAGAAGGTGAAGAACATTGAGACCTGCATGCCCATCGCCGCCGCGCCAGCCGCGATCGTGAAAGCCGCGAATAGTGGATCCATCTCTCCACTGAAGACCACCAGGGTGACCCGATCTTCCGGGACGTTGCCCCCACCGTTCGCGACCTGTTGCCGCAACTCGGTGAGCTGATTCTCGACCCGCGCCAGGGTCGACTGCCAGTCGGCCAAAGCTCCCAAGCGCCGATCGACTGCACGCTCGATCAGCGACTCGAGATCCTCCCGCGAAATGGTGATGGTCTCCGGCGACATGGCCGTGCAGTCTCCAGACTTATGTTCCCGACTTGTGTTTCAGCCTGCCTCAGCCAGGCTCACTGGAGCTTCGCGACGACAGCCGTCTGAACGTCTCCAGCCACCACAAATGACTTCAGTTGATGCCCCATCTTCCGCACCCACGCCTCCAGGTCGGGCTGAAAGGAGGGATCGGAAGCCAGGATGGTCAATTCATCCCCCAATTCCAACCCCTTCATCGCCCGCGACAACTTGACAATTGGCATGGGGCAACTGAGACCACGACAATCCAGTTCCGCAGTCGCCATGGATAATTGCTCCGCGACAGAACCCAAACGCCATCCCTCGCCGTCTCTGCCGAGAAAATGGCTCGCAACGACTACCGCCAAGTCTAGTCCGCGCCGCCGGTCGATTGAAGCCCTCACGAATCCCTGGAGTCCCCTGGAGTGATCGCTGGCACGGCGCGAAAGACATTTCGGTTTCTCAAAACGGTTGACTCCCCCTGCTCTACCACCTGGCGAACTCCCTCGATAGATTGCAACGCATGTCAGTTCGCCCCCGCGAATCAATGCGGAGGCACT
>CAIUHT010000784.1 GCA_903898975.1 uncultured Planctomycetaceae bacterium | reverse complement strand
CCTGACGAAGCGGTGCTCCTGGTACGGCGGGGGACCGCCCCCGACACCCCGACCGAGACGATTGTCTTTCCGAGGGCGAATCAATACGTCGAGCAGGTCAACGACTTCTGCGCCTCGATTGTG
This sequence comes from uncultured Planctomycetaceae bacterium, assembly GCA_903898975.1. Lineage (GTDB taxonomy): Bacteria > Planctomycetota > Planctomycetia > Planctomycetales > Planctomycetaceae > UBA10511. The sequence continues at coordinate 4,758 of CAIUHT010000784.1, read as the reverse complement.
GCGGGACGCCTGCAGGCACCAGCCGAGGATGGGCTGGGGAACATGCGGGTCCTGGAAACGGCGCTCGAAGCGGCCCGCCGGGCTGTGTGAGGCCCCGAGAGCGGGGCCGGGCACGAGAGCGGGGCGGGGCACGACAGGGCAAGGCAGGTCAAGACGCAGCGCGACAGGCCGGGCGGTGGGCGAAGGCGAACACAGCCCCTTTCGCCCCCACGGAGACCGCTCGGAAACTTAGCGGTCGGACGGGCTGAATTGAGACAGCCGGCCGTTCGTTGGGGCTCCCGACTCCTTGGCGGAACTCGCTCGCTTGGGCGTCTTGGGGCGAGAAGCCTTCGGCGTGGCTGGTTCGGTGGCGTGGTTCACTACGTCGTTGCTGGAGGCACCGGGGGCAGTTGGCTTCCCGAGGAGGTCGAGAAACGCCCGCGAGGTGGTCCAGGCCGGCCAGAGTTGGGCCAGCAGCAGGCGTCCTTCGGTGGTGATGCGGAAGTGCTGCCGCGCTGAACCGTGCTCGTTCTTGCGTTGTCGCATCGCCACCAGCTTCAGCCGGCGGAGAGTTCGCAGGGCCGGATACAACGCCGCCTGGTTGGCGGGAAATTTCTCGTCGGAGAGCCCCGACAACAGCTGCCCCAACTGGTAGGCGTGCAGATCGTCTTCCGCCCGATCGAGCAGCGTCAGTAACGCCAGGAAGGTGGCGTTGAAGTGAATCTCCCGGGTGTACTTGCGGAGTGCAACTGACCACCCACCGGGCGTGGTGGTCTTTCGTTTTGTCGCAGGTTTACGCGCCACTTGAAGGTTTCCCCAGAAAAACATGCACGCGATCGCGGCTTCGCCCCCAGTGCGGCCGCATATTGGTAGCCTACCGGCCTGACTGATTCTTGCAACCCTGATTCGGAATTCACCGGCCCTTCATTTTCCGATTCTGTTACATTGTATCTCCATTGGTCAAGTCGTGGTGAATTTTCCAAAGCAGGTGGCGCGTCCAGTCGACCGGGAGGGAAATCGACCACGGTCCGCGGGGAGGAGCTATTGGTCGGCCCCCTGGTTGCCTTCCACCCACGCCAACAGGCAGGCCCGGCCTGCTGCCCAGTGCCCCTGTTCCCATTCCCCCAGCGCGGCTTCCAGTTGCGCGACCTCGGCCTCGCTGGTGGGGACACCCTCTTCCGCTGCGGGAGCCTGCGGCACCAACCGCCGCGTCAGGGCCGTCAGCAGATCGGCCAGTCCCGCCTTGGTCTTCGCCGAGACTCGCAGTCCGCCCGCGACCAGCGCGGGATTCCAGCCCGGGGGAAGATCGCACTTGGTGATGACCGTCAACGCCGCGGGAAATTCGGCCCGCAGCGATTCGTCTTCAGCAGTCAGACCCTGGCTGCCGTCCAGCGCCAGCAACACCAGGTCGGCCCGGGCCAGCCAGTCGCGCGCCCGCGCGATGCCCTGTTGTTCCAGCTCTTCACCCCCGGCGCGAAACCCGGCGGTGTCGGCCAGTCGGATCGGCCAGCCGCCACAGGCGGTCTCGGACGTGAGCACGTCCCGCGTGGTCCCGGGGAGGTCCAGCACGATGCTCCGCTCAAAGCCGAGCAGGGCGTTGATGAGGCTCGATTTGCCCACATTCGGCCGGCCGACCACTCCCACGGCGAAGGGCTCGGCCAGGTGGCGACCCACGGAAGCGAGGGCCAGCAACCGCCGCAGGCGTTGAATGACCTCGGGGCTGGAGGGGGGCCACTGCAGCAGCGCGACGATTTCGCGGACCAGTGCCCCGTGGTATTGGGCATGGGCCACCACGGCAGTGCGGGGAGTGGCCGCCCGCAGCACCAGCTCGCGCAGCCGGTGCCGGCGCTGCGCGGCTGTCTCGGGCACAGCCAAGAGCGCGTGTGCCGCGCGGTCACTCGGGAGTGGAGAGAGGTTCGGCCGCTCGGTGTCCCCGGTCACCGTCGGCGAGAATCTGCCAGTCGCTTCGCTGCCAGTCGATCTCATGCCAGGCTGGTTGGCGAGGCCCGATTCCATCCCAGGCGGGCTCGCGTTCGGACCAGCATCCGTTGGGGCGGACGACGGGGGCGTGTGGGAGTGTGGACGAAAGCCTGCCTCGGTCAGCAGTTCGGCGACCCGCGTGGCGACCGCTTCGCCGCCGTGGCAGTGCAGTTCCAGCTGGTCGAAGCTGAGCCGGCAGGCGACGACTTCTTCCCGTGCGCCACCGGCCAGCGAGAGTGCTCCGAAGAGAATGGCTCCCACGGGCTGCTGGGCCAGTGGCTGACCGTTGGCGGCGCGAAACTTCGGGGCCGCCACGGGAAGATCAAGCCAGTCGGGCGGGCCAGTGACCCGGAAGCTGCTGACCGCCCCGCGACCGCGAGGGGTGAGTCGTTCGTGTACTGGATCGACCATCGCCTCTCGCCGCGCGGGGGGCGCGTCCCCTACTTGGCGATCTTCCACAGGTGCCGATCGCTGCGGACGAACAACGCTCCGCGAGAGATCGCCGGCGTGGCGAGGATCGTTTCCTTGAAGTCGTGAGCCGCGACGACTTCACCCTGTTCGCCCGCGGTGTTGACCACGAGGCCGACCCCTTCCTCATTGAAGAGGTAGAGATAGCCATCGGCGGCGACGGGGGTCGCGCTGAACTGCCCACCACTGGTGCGATCTTCGAGTTTCACCTGCAACCGCAGCGCCCAGAGGCTTTTGCCTTCTTTGGCGTCGGCGGCGTTGAGAACTCCGGCACCGCCAATCGAGTAGACCTTGTCGGCGATCGCGATGGGGCTGGGGGTCGAGGGACCCAGCTTGCCCGAGTTCCAGATCTGGACCGGGGGTTCCCCCTTGTTGCCCCGCACATCGAGCGCGGTCAGCCCCTTCGAGGGAACGTACAGCACGCCATTTGAGACGGTCGCCGAGGGAATGGTGGAACAGCCCTGGTCGTAGGTCCAGCGTGTCTTGCCGGTCCGGGGTTCGACCGCCAGCAGGCCGCGACCCGATTGCAGCACGACCACGCTGTCGGCGGGATCGGTGGCGGGCAGAACCAGTGGCGAGGTCCAGTTGGCGAGGGTCGGCCGTTCCAGGCGCCAGCGGTTTTCGCCGGTCGCGACGTCGACCCCGACCGCCAGCGACTGGCTGTCGTTCTCAATCTGCACGACCAGTGTGTCACCGACGACCACGGGGGACGAACTCATGCCCAGGCTGTTGCTGGCATTGGGGTAATCTTGCGTCAGGCCGCGGAACCACTGCAGGTTCCCCTTGAGATCGACGCAGACCAGGTCGTTGCTCGAAAAGAGCGCGAAAATTCGCTTGCCATCGCTGGCCGCCGTGGGGGTCGCATTGCTCATCTTGGGGTGGCACAGCGTGCGTCCCGTGGCCCAGAACTGGCGTTCCCAGTCGAGTTCGCCCGTCTGCACGTTGAAGCTGAGAATGTGCAGTCGATCTTGGGCGTAGCCACTGCTGGCGGTCACCACCACCTGATCGCCCACCACGATCGGGCCCGACAAGCCGCGACCGGGGAGGTCGGCGGTCCAGCGGATGTTCTCTTTGATGCGGGTCGGCAGTTTTTCCGCCGAGACCCCCGTGGTATCGGCCCCGCGAAACTGAGGCCAGTCGGCCCCCAGTTGGGTTCCCAGCAACACCACCGCACACAGCAGACGCAGGGGAAGTTTCATGGCACAGCAGGCAAAGTCAGGAGTGGTCGGTTGGGAGAGCGGGGAGCCGGGGTGGCCGGCGCTCGGCACAGGTCGGATCGCGGGTCGGGAACGTGGGGTCAGTCGGAGCCAGCGGCGGCGGGGGCTGGTTTGCGATCGGCCGACAGCACCGCGGTTCCCGTCGCGTCACAGACCCGCAGCTGGAACTGCCAGCGCTGGGCCCATTCCTCGGTCTGTTCGTTCTGACAGAGCTTGATCAGGATGGTGTTCTTGCCCGCCTTCAACTGGCCGCGCATGCGGTACTGGTCGAGGCTCATCCCGCGGTGGTACTCCTCGCGGGCGAACAGCAGCTCGCCATTGAGCCAGACCTTCCACGAGTTGGGGGTGCCCAGGCGAATGTCAATCGCGCGCTCGGCGGGGCTGTCGAACTCGGCCGCCGCGTAGGCGACCGCACCCTTCCAGGGCATCAGCAGCTTGGCGACATCGACGATGCCATATTCATCTTCGGTCGCGCCGTCGGTCCAGCGGGCCATCACGCCCGCCTCTTTCGAGGCGTACTCCTTGGTGAAGTCGAGTTCTTTCTCGGGGGGGTACTCGACGGCGAAGCCCTTTTTGTCGGTGTTGTCGAACGGGGCGATCAGCTTCCAGTTCATCAGGAAGCCGAAGTGCCGGGGCAGATCGACCGTCACTCCCAGTTCGCCCAACTGCTTGCGGCAGAGTTGCACCTGGTCGTCATCGCGGGCCGCCGTCATCGCCTTGCCGAACAGGCTCTTGGCTTCGTCTTTCTTGTCCGCCTTCAGCAGGGTCTCGGCCTGGCCGAGCACCTGGGCGACGGCGTCGCGCCGGAGTTCGACACTGGGGTCATCGAGGAACCCGGGAACCAGCCGGTCGCGGTTCTTCTCGTTGATGTCGACCAGGATCTCGAACGCCAGTCGGCGGGCCCGCGAGTCGTGGCGACGATCGGCAAGAAACGCCTCGATCGCCTTTTCAGGGAGGGGCTGTTTACCGTCGAGCGCGCGGTCGACCACCACTTCGATGGCGTTCCTGAGATAGTTGGCGGCCAGCGGGTTCGCCGTATCGAGGGCGGTCAGCAGGGCGGGAACGCTCTCGCCCGCTCCCCCGGCCAATTCCTTGTAGGCGGCCACCGCTGCGG
>CAIUHT010000783.1 GCA_903898975.1 uncultured Planctomycetaceae bacterium | reverse complement strand
TCTTCGACCTCATCAGCCGGCGGTTTCACATCCCCGCTGGAAATCCCCCGCACCTTCATCTGCAAGGGATCGCGCGGACCGGGCAGGGCCACATCGTGCTCGATCTCACGCACCACCGGTTTGCGTTCGAGAATTTCCCGTTCATCCGGTTCGGCAGGCAGCAGCCTCAGGTTGAGCGTCTGTGACACCTGCTTGCTGTTGGTCTCGTCGGTCACCGTCAGCCGCAGGACATACGGCCCGGCGGGGAGCGCGCGATCCAGCGGGAACAGGTAGGTCTGGTGATAATCGCGGCGCTGGCGGCGACACAGGTCGACGACCTCTTCGATCTCGAGTCGGGCGACCGGGTCCACTTCGGCTCCATGGGGCGACAACTCCAGCACAGCCGTGTGGCGGGTGCGATACTGCCCGTCATCATCCATCAGGCTCAGCAGGTTCCCCAGCTCGGCATACACCAGCAGTTCGCGGCCCGCGGCGAAATCACTTTCGCCGCACGGTTCATACACGCCGAATCCATCCACCGAATTGCAGAACAGCGCCTGCCGGATTTCCACCTGGGCCCGCCGCTGCAGTTTCAGCACCGCCTGGGTCAACTGGGCGGCCGCCTCGGCGGCCCGTTCTTCCGAGGTCGGAATCGACTCGACATCAAAGTAGTTCGCCAAGCCCCAGAAGAGGTGCTGCCAGAACTCCTGGTCGACCGGATCGACCGCAGGAATCGCCTGCATTGCCAGTTCGTGTCGCCCACCCACCAGGTACAGCATGCGCAGCGACACATGCTGCGAGATGAATTCGTCGCGCTCGCGCTGGGTGCGCGGCGGAGGGAGCCGGGCGGCGTCTTCTTCGGCCAACTCGATCAACTCGGACAGCACATTGCGGGGCGTGGCCGGGACCTCGGGATCCAGCGTGGCTGGTGGAGTCGCCGCTTCACTCGCCTCCAGCGTGGCGGCCAGCGGCGGGTCTTTCTCGGCACGGGGGGCGGGAACCGGTTCAATGCCCGAGTTGGCGGGTGGTATTCCCGCGACGTTCGGCTCGGCTTTTCGCCCGCCACCAACGATCGCAGTTCCCCAGGCGGTGACTGTTCCCAGGCCGGCACTCAGCGATTTGCGAATGCGGGTGGTGGCACTTTCGTCCCCAGCCGGTGTTGTGTCACCCGCGGGGGTGACCCCCGTTGCCCTTCGGGCCAGTCCCTGCTTCCAGGCCCGCAGCATCGCCCGCACATTGCCGGGGGACATTCCCTGCAGGTCGGCCAGGATCCCCTGCTTCTGCTCTTCGGGAGCATCGGGAAGCTCTTCATCGACGATGGCGGCCGCTTCGGGATTGGCCTGTCGCAGTGAAGAGGTCGGTTTTTCGGCAGTCCGCCGCGTGGGGAACAATCCCCCGGCCGGCTGGACCTGGTTCGCTTCCGGTTTCCCGCTGATGCTCGCCCGGCCAGGACGGACGTCCGCCGACACGACTTCCTCGCTGGTGGAGTGCCCCGTCCGCACCGGTGGGGTGGTCATGTCCCGCTCAGTCACTCCCCGGTCAGTCGTTCGGCGCGTCCCCTGGCTGGCTCGGGCGGTGGCCGCCTGCGATGCCGAGGATGACGGCGAGTCGAGACGATGATCGCTCCAGTTCGAAGTGCAGCCAGCCAGCAGGCACAAGGTGCCGCCGACCCAGCCCGCCAATGGCAACCGGGACCGCATCGGGATGACTCGGGAAGGGGGGAAAGCAGAGGGGAGACGCAGGAGGGGGCGGGACAGTACCCCATCCCCAAAAATGGAACAAGACGATCTCGCCGGGGACAAAACCGCCTGTTATTCTGAGTGAACTGGGAAGCTGGGTTCTTTTCCTCGTCTTCCCAGACTGCCGGGCCCCTGTCTGAAACCGGTCCCGGCACTGTCCTCACCACTATTCTTCGTCCGCTGCAGAGAGTTTTCGTGATGTTGTCACTGCTGCGAATTCATCGCCTCGCCTGGTTGGTGCTGGTCTGTCTGGTTCCCGTGGCCGCCCAGGCACAGGCCCTGCCCGCCTCCGCCACGGTCGCCCGCTGCGGAGCCGGCTGGCTCGAAACCATCGACGGCTACCCGGTGCTGCACCTCAAGGGAACCCCCTACGAGATGGGGTATCAACAGGGGGTGCTGCTGAAGGAGCGGGTCCGCAGCAACATGCACAACCTGCTGGTCAAGAAGGGGGGCGAGAAGGTCAAGCTCGGCCCCGTGATGATCAAGCCCCGCCAGGTGATCGAGTCAATCGTCACCATCCAGCGGCCACACGTTCCGGCGAAGTACTTCGAAGAGATGGAGGGACTGGCCGCCGGGGCCGAACTCGAACTCAAGGATGTGATCGCCGCAAATTTCATCCCCGAGATGTTCCACTGCAGTGGCTTCGCCCTGATGAACTCGGCCACCCGCGACGGCACCCTCTACCATGGCCGGGTGCTCGACTACGGCATCGACTGGGGGCTGCAGGACCATGCGGTGGTGACGGTGGTCGAACCGAACGGAGGGGTCCCGTTTGTGAACGTGACCTATGCCGGGTTCATCGGCTCGGTCACCGGGATGAACGCCGCCCATGTCTCGATTGGCGAAATGGGGGGTGGCGGGCTGGGACACTGGGCTGGGGTGCCGATGGCGCTGCTGCTGCGGGAAGCGCTCGAGACCGCCCGCGACCTCGACCAGGCGATCGCCGTCTTCCGCGACAATCCCCGTACCTGCCAGTACTTCTACGTCCTGGCCGACGGAAAGACCAATCGCGCCGTGGGGATGGAAGGGAGCTGGGACACCTTCACCCTGCTGAACCCGGGCGAAAAGCACCCGCTGCTGCCGAACCCCCTGGACGATGCCGTGCTCCTCTCGGTGGGCGACCGCTACCAGGAATTGTGCAAGCGGGCCAAGGCCGGTCACGGCACGTTCGACGCCGAGTCGGCCCTGCGGCTCATGGATCGCCCAGTGGCGATGAAGTCGAACCTGCACAATGTGTTGTTCGAGCCGAAGAGCACCCGCTTCTGGGTGGCGAACGCCTCCACCGACCGGCAACCCGCCGCGACACAGAAGTACTACCACTTCCAGCTCTCGGAGCTGCTGCAGCGGAAGCCAGACGCGAAAGCGCAGGAGATTCCCCTGGCGCCCCGGGGGACCACCGTGCGATCATCGGCAAATTCACGGGAATGACTCCGGACGGGCAAGTGGTCTGGACCAAGCTCCTCGCACCTGTGCCTTTTCGGTGTGCCGGGGAATGATCTTGGTCGCAGGCACACCCGCCGGATTCATCCCCTGTGCGTTGAGCAATCTGGCCCGGGGGCGAACACTGGGGCCCTGGAGAGCGATTCCTCCGTTGCTCTTCGGTCTAGGACGGGGACCCGCTCGGCGGGTCTGACCCCCCCAGGGTTTGTCGAACCCGCTCTGCAATCCGTTGCCGGACGGTCTGAAGCAGTCGGCGCGCCCAATAGAACTCGGTCGCCAAAATCGCCAGTCCCGCGGGAATGACCACAAAGGCCGGGCCGGGGGTCACGAGCATCACCACCCCGACCGCCACCACCGACAGACCCAGGACAAGAATCAGCCCCTTGCGCAGCCAGATCGCCAGGCGAATCGCCAGCGACAGCGACGGCACCAGCGGCCGCTGCTCAGCCTGCGCGGGCGCGGTTGCCACAGGAGGGATCGGTGGAGACACGAGACAATTGCCTCGAGGGACGGCAGGGGAATTCGGACTGGTGCTTCCAGTCGTGTTGACCCGACACCCGGTATTGTATGCGTCGCTGGTTTTCACCGCCTACTGCCAAAGCGGAGAGTGCCGTACTCCAGATTTCGTCGCTCGCCGGCCGAGGTCGTTTGCGGGTTGCATGTCGGTTCTGCCCGGATCGTCGTACGCCGACAGATCGGAAATCTGTCCCGTGGCAAGCCTCGTTTTGTGAACTCCAGCACAGTAACATCAAGGCTGGTCACATGGAGGTGGAGAGTGGATTCTCCACCCGCATCTGGTGAGGGAGTCTGGCGGCATGCGGTTGGAGCAGTTTCACCCCCTCATCCAGCAATGGTTCTTCAGCCGGTTCGCCGGCCCCACCGAGCCCCAGCAGGCAGGCTGGCCCCGCATCCAGGGGGGGGAACACACCCTCATCGCCGCCCCCACGGGCTCGGGCAAAACCCTCACCGCGTTTCTTGCCGCGATCGATCGGCTGGTGCGTGAGGCCGAGCGGGGTGAGCTACCCGACGAACTGCGCGTCGTCTACATCTCGCCGCTGCGAGCCCTCTCGAACGATATGCAGCGGAATCTCGAGACCCCGCTGGCCGAGATCGCCCAACTCGCCCGGGAACACAACGTCCCCTTCCCGGGCATCAAGGTCGGCCTTCGGACGGGTGACACTTCGCCCCGCGACCGCGCCCGGCTGATCCGCAACCCGCCGCACATCCTCGTCACCACCCCCGAGTCGCTGTTCCTGCTGCTGACCAGCCCTCGCGGCCGCGAACGCCTGCAGACCGTCGAAACCGTCATCGTCGACGAGATCCACGCCCTCGTCCGCGACAAGCGGGGCTCGCACCTCGCTCTCTCGCTCGAACGACTCGACAGCCTCTGCGGCCAGCCGGTCCAGCGCATCGGCCTCTCGGCCACCCAGCGCCCCCTCGAACGGATGGCGGCGTTTCTCGTCGGGGGTGACGAACAGCAGATCCTCGCCTGGAACAGCACGGGGGATCTTCCCAGTCACTCGCTGGAAGTGCCCACTCCGGGGCACATTGCGGAAACGTCCGAGAATACCGCAGCTGCACCCCAGGCTAAGGCGCTCACCACCAGGCTCGAGGCTCCGGCCGCGGAGGCCGAGCAGCCGGCAGTTGCCCTGCCGGCTGCTCCCCTGTTGGCAGTCCCCCTGCCAGTCGCGGCGATCGTCGATGTCGGCCACCAGCGGCAACTCGATCTCGACGTCGAGATTCCCCCCAGCGAACTCGGGGCGGTCTGCATGCACGAGCAGTGGGCCGAGATCAACGCCCGCCTGGCCGAGCTGATCACCACCCACCGCAGCACACTGGTCTTCGTCAACACCCGCCGGCTGGCGGAACGGATCACCCATTCGCTCACCCAGATCCTGGGGGAAGACGCGGTCAGCAGCCATCATGGTTCGCTCGCCGCCGAACGCCGTCACGACACCGAGCAGCGATTGAAAAACGGCCAGCTCAAGGCGGTGGTCGCCACCGCCTCGCTCGAGCTGGGGCTCGACATCGGGTACATCGACCTGGTCATCCAGATCGGCTCACCCCGTTCGATTGCCACCTTCCTGCAGCGGGTTGGCCGTTCGGGCCATGCCCTGGGACTCATCCCCAAAGGACGCCTCGTCGCCCTCACCCGCGACGAACTGGTCGAATGCCTGGCCCTCTTGCGGGCGGTCAAAGGGGGCCGGCTTGACGCCACCCCCATCCCTCTCGCCCCGCTCGACATCCTCGCCCAGCAAATCGTCGCGGAAGTCGGTTGCGAAGAGTGGAAGACCGACGACCTTTACCAGCTGGTCTGTCGGGCCTGGCCCTATCGCCAGCTCTCGCGGCGTGATTTTGACAACACCCTCGCCTACCTCAGCGAGGGGATCACCCCCACCACCCGCGGTCGGGTCTTTCTGCACCACGACCAGGTGCAGCGGCGGGTGCGGGCGCGCAAGGGAGCCCGGCTGATCGCGGCGACCAATGGCGGGGCGATTCCCGAAATTGCCTCGTACCGCGTGGTGGCCGAGCCCGACCAGACCGTGGTCGGAACACTCGATGAAGACTTCGCCAGCGAGAGCCAGGCGGGAGAGGTCTTCCTGCTGGGGAACACGTCGTGGCGAATCGTGCACGTGCGGGGGAACGACGTGACGGTGGCCGATGCCGGGGGAGCCCCCCCTTCGATCCCGTTCTGGCGCGGCGAAGCCCCCGGGCGCACGCTCGAACTCTCGGAAGAGGTCTCGGCCCTGCGGACAGAACTGGAAGCCCGCGTGGAAGACCCGACAGCCTGCCGGGCCTGGTTGCGGGCCGAGACCGGTGTGGGAGACGCGGCGGTCGCGCAGGTGGTCGAGTACTCGCGTGCCCAAAAAGGGGCGATCGGCCTGTTGCCCACGCAGCGCCGCGTGGTCTTCGAACGGTTCTTCGACGAGTCGGGGGGAATGCAGCTGGTGATTCACGCGCCGTTTGGTGCCCGCATCACCAAGGCCTGGGGACTCGCCCTGCGCAAGCGGTTCTGCCGCAGCTTCGACTTCGAACTGCAGGCGACCGCCGATGACGACGGGCTGATTCTCTCGCTCGGCCCGCAGCACAGTTTTCCGCTCGAGAGCATGTTCCCCATGCTGCACGAAAACAACGTCGCCAAGCTGCTGGAACAGGCGCTGTTGTACGTTCCCACCTTCCAGACCCGCTGGCGCTGGAACGTGACGCGGGCCCTGCTGGTCTCGCGCATGAAAAACGGCAAGAAGGTCCCCCCGCCCATCCAGCGGTTCCGGGCCGACGACCTGTTGACCGCCGTTTTTCCCAAGCTCACCGGCTGCCAGGAGAACATCACCGGCGATCATGTGCTGCCCGATCACCCCCTGGTCCGGCAGTCGATGCACGACGCGCAGCAGGAGGCACACGACCTGGAGGGACTGCAGATGGTGATGGGCCGGATCGCGCGGGGTGAAATCGAACTGGTCGCCCGCGACACCCGCGAACCCTCCCCCTTCTGTTACGAACTGCTCAACGCCAATCCCTACGCCTTCCTCGACGGGGGTGAGGCGGTCGAACGCCGCAGCCGGGCGGTCGCCACCCGCCGGTCCCTGACGGTCGAAAGTGTCTCGGATCTCGGCCGGCTCGATCCCCGCGCCATCGCCACGGTCTGTGCCGAGGCACAACCCCTCGTCCGCTCGCTCGACGAACTGCACGACCTGCTGCTCAGCCGGCTGGCGATTCCAACCACGGGCGAACTGCACGAATGCCGGCTGCCCGCCGCGTGGGACAGCCTGTTCTCCCCATTGATCGCCGAGGGCCGCGCAACGGTTTACCAGCGGACCGACGGTGTCCGCTTCTGGGTGGCGACCGAGCGGGTTCCCGCCGTCACCGCCCTCTTCCCGGAGGGGACCTGCTCTCCCCCAGTGCGGGTTCCCGACACGGTCCGCCACGATTGGGACGATCTCGAAGCCCGGCTGACCCTGCTGCGCGGCCTGCTGGAGGTTTGCGGACCGGTCACCAGTGGCGACATCGCCGGCTATCTGCAGCTTCCCGAACACCAGGTCACGGTCAGCCTGGAAGCGCTCGAGGGGGAGGGAGTGGTGCTGCGCGGGCGATTCCGGACAGCGGGTCCCGCGACTGGGGAATCCCCCGCTCCCGTGGTCATCACGGCCCCCGCCGCCGCCGCCGCGGCAGAGGATGCTGCGGAAGGCTGTGGCGACCATCACCACGAACCGGTCCCGCATGTTCCCGCCACCCCCGACATCGAATGGTGCCACCGCCGACTGCTGGCCCGCATCCATCGGCTGACGATGGAGGGGTTGCGGAAGCAGATCGAACCGGTGACGGTCGACATCTTCCTGCGGTTTCTGACCCGGCACCACGGCCTGCTCGACAACAGCCAGCGAACCGGATCGGCGGGGGTGTTTGAGGCATTGTCGCAACTGCAGGGGCTCGACCTGCCGGCAGTCTCGTGGGAGCGCGACCTGCTGCCGATCCGGGTGCGCGGCTACCGCAGCGAGTGGCTGGACGAACTCTGCCTGGCGGGGGAAGTGGGCTGGGGCCGGCTGTATCCTCCACGACGGGCCCCCGATCGCCCCCGCCCGATTGCCAGCCTGACGCGCGTCGTGCCATTGTCACTCTTCCTGCGCAGTGACCTGGGTTGGCTGCGGACCACGCCGGCCGAGCCGGACCTCGAAACGCTCAGTACCCCCGGCAAACAGGTGCTGGAGCTGTTATCCCAGGAGGGGGCGATGTTTGCGGGAGACCTGCTGAGCGAGACCCGCATGCTGCCGCAGCAGTTGACCGATGTGCTGGGAGAACTTGTTTCGCAGGGACTCGTGACCGCCGACGGCTTCGCCGGTCTGCGGGCCCTGGTGAAACGCGAAGAGGTCGCCCCAGCCCACCCGGCGGGCGGGGCCCCCCGGCGCCGCACTCCATTGGCGGGAGCGGGACGATGGTCGCTCTGGCGCGCGCGCAATGCCCG
>CAIUHT010000782.1 GCA_903898975.1 uncultured Planctomycetaceae bacterium | reverse complement strand
TGAGCGGCTGGGCCAGCGCTGCCCCCAAGCTGTCTCGGCCTCCCAGCCAATCCGGCCTCCCAGCCAGTTTGCCCCCCCCCCTCTCGCGGGGACAGGCTCCAGGCACAGCCCGATTGCAGGGGGGGGCCGTTTTTCGGCATGCGCTGCAGCCCCACCCCCTTCGCGACTGCGACGGTCGCCAGCCCCCCCCTCTTTTGTGGAGGGCAATATCGACAATTGCCAACCGGGCGGGGCAGGGTGTTGCTTTGACCACACGCCGGTGCCAGAATGCTGGCAGAGTGCGGCTCGCTGGGCGGGGTTTGGAACCCGCAGGGAACTCCCTGGGAACCGGTCTGTTCCCTCCGCGTGAAAACAGCCCCGCCACGTCCTGCCTCTCAGGCAGGCCGCCGGTGGTCTGAGCCGCACGGTCGCGATGGGAACTCGAATGTTGGGGCACGGGATGCCAGCCCTGCTGGCTTGGTCCGCGGAGGCAGGTGCGGAGGCGGAATCGGCGGGAACTTCCATCCTGCTGCAATTGCTGTTGTTGGCTCTCCTCGTCTTCTCCAACGGGTTCTTCGTCGCCGCCGAGTTCGCGCTCGTCAAGGTGCGTCTCAGCCAGATCGAGCAGCTGGCCCGCTCGGGCTCGTGGTCGGCCCAGCTGGCCCGGGGGGTGCTCGCCAATCTCGACGCCTACCTCTCCGCCTGCCAGTTGGGCATCACGCTCGCCAGCCTCGGGTTGGGGTGGGCGGGCGAAGCGGTCGCCGTCCAGCTGCTGCAGCCTGTCTTCTCGTGGCTGGGGTACCCCGGTGCCGCGCGGCTGGTCACCATCCCCCTCGCCTTTGTGCTCATCACATTCCTGCACATCTCTCTGGGCGAACAGGTTCCCAAGATCATGGCGATCCGCTCGGCCCGCGCCACCACGCTGGCCGTCGCCCTCCCGCTGGTCGGCTTCTACAAGCTCCTCTGGCCGTTCATCTGGATGCTGCACGCCTCCAGCAACTTCATCCTCGCCCTGCTGGGGGTCCGCGTCGCCGACACCCACGAACAGCTGCATTCGGAAGAAGAACTGCGACTCATTCTCTCCGAGTCGGCCGCCGGGGGCGAAGTGACGCGGCGCGAACGCCTGATGATGGAGAACGTGCTTGATCTTGAAGACAAGGTGACCCGGCAGGTCATGGTGCCCCGCCGCGACATTGTGTTTCTCAACGCCCGTCGCTCGATCACCGAGAACCTGGCCCTGATGGCCGAATCGCAATACACGCGGTTCCCCCTTTGCGATGGCGACCTCGACCGTGTCGTGGGCATGGTGCACGCCAAGGATGTCCTGACGCTGCTGCATGCCGGCAAGTCCATTACCAGCTTCACAGACCTCAAGCGCAAGATCCCTTTCTTCCCCGAAACCATGCAGCTCGACGTGCTGCTCCGCGAGTTCCAGAAAAACCGCACGCATGTCGCGATGGTCGTCGATGAATACGGCACCGTTTCGGGCATGGTCAGCTTCGAGAACGTGCTCGAGCAGGTGGTCGGCCCCATCCAGGATGAGTTCGACCGCGAATTGCCCATGATCATCCGCCGGTCGAACGGCCGCTACCTGGTCGACGCTCTCTGCGCCCTCGATGAACTCGTCGAGCAGTGTCACGTGGTGCTCCCTACCGACATTTCCTCAGACACGGTCGGCGGGCTCGTGGTCGAACTGCTGGGGCACATTCCCAATCCTGGCGAAAAGATCCGCCTTGGCCGGCATGAACTGGTCGTGCTCGACGCCGAGCCGACCCGCGTGCGACGGGTTGAAGTCCAGGAACTCACCGAGCGCGACGCATCGTCTGCGGAAGGTGACGCTGCGGCCGAGGGTGGGGGCAAATCCTCCCTGGCCGACGGGAACCCCGCCACATGACTCCCGCGCCACCCGCCGTCTCTCTCGCGAGTCGCCTGGTCGCCTGGGGAATCCTCCCCGCGCTGCTCGCCTGCCTCTTCGGTGGAACCTGGCACTGGCAACAGCATCGCGACGAATCGTTGCGGGCGTGGTCGCAGGCTCAGCTCTCGGTGGGCTGGCAACCTCTCGCCCCGTCCTGGCACCGGGCTGTCGGGCGCTGGCCTCAATTCCAGGCGATTGTCTCGCCCCAGGCTCCCCACAGCCTGGTTTGGCCCGCTGCGCCACCACTGCGCCCCGGACGCGAACTCGAACTCGCCCTGCGCTGCCGCTCGCTCAGCCAGCTGGAGGGCCCCGGCTCGCTCCTGCTGGCCCCCGACTGGACTCGCTGGAGTGGTCAGTCGTCTCTCGACACCCTCGTGCTCACGAATGGTCCGCTCGAACCACACAGTGTCGTCGCCTTGGCCCGGTTGGCGAACCTGCGGCACCTTGTCTGTCGCGACGTGATGGTGGCCCCGGGGACCCTCCGCGAGGTGGCCCGGCAACTGCAGCTCGATTCGGTCGAATTTCAGTTCTGCGATGTCCCCGCGGACGAGTGGGGCGAATTGCGGGCAGCCCCCCAACTGGCCCGGCTGGAACTGATTGGTGCGACGCTGCCCGACGAAGCCTGGGGCCGCCTGCAGGCCGCCCTGCCGCGACTGAGAATCGCCGATGACTGAACCGCCACCCCAAGGTCCCGCCGAATGGGTCGCCACCAGGCCCCACGCAGCCCGCCACCAAATCGCAATTCCTGTCCCGAGTTCCTCATGAAATCATCGTTTCTTCACAGCCATAGCCGATACTCCCGCGCGGCGATTTCGATGACAGCGCGGCCCGAGGATCGGGCCGGGTGAACTCGCCAGCCACCGCCAGGAACTGGACTTGAGCCGGAGAGAGACCATGCGAAACGTGCGTGCCGTGTTCGTCAGCGACGCCCACCTGGGCTGCCGCTACGCCCAGGCGTCGGCCCTCCTGGATTTTCTCCAAGAGTCGCAGCCTGAGTACCTCTACCTCGTGGGCGACATCATCGACGGGTGGCAGTTGCGGCGGGGCTGGTACTGGAACGAAACCTACTCGGCCCTCCTCCAGCGGGTGCGCGAACTGATTGACGAGGGAACCAAGGTCTTTTACACCCCGGGCAATCACGACGAGTTCCTCCGCAACCACCTGGGACGGCACGGCGGGCTCCACCTGGCTGATGAGTTCGTCCACACCACCGCCGACCGGCAACGCGTGCTGGTCATGCATGGCGATCAGTTCGACGCCTCGGTCCGCAAGACCAGGTGGCTCTCGCACCTGGGTGACATCGCCTACAACGCCCTGCTGGCGGTCAACGTGGTCTTCAACATGACCCGGCGCTGGCTGGGCTTCGAGTACTGGTCCCTGTCGGCCGCCATCAAGCGCCGGGTCAAACAGGCCACCTGCTTCATCGGTCGCTTTGAAGAACGCATCACCAGCCACGCCCGCGCCCGCGGCTGCGATGGGGTCATCTGCGGACACATCCACACCCCCAAGATCTCCCGTCACAACGGGGTCGGCTATTACAACACGGGGGACTGGGTCGAAAGCTGTACCGCCCTGGTCGAACACATGGATGGGACGCTGGAACTGATCCGGCGACTCCCCGGGCGAAAGACGACACAACCCCGCACAACGGCTCCAAGCGGGCTGGTCGATTTCCCGATTCCCTCCACCAGTTGTCATCGGGCCACCACCGCACCAGCCTGCGACAACCTGGCCGACGAATTGCCCGAAGGTGACAGTTCGCGTGACGACAGTTCGCGCGACGACAGTGCGGGCAACGACAGTGCGGGCCGTCGCGCGACCGGCCACCGGCCAACGACCTCGCCCCTCGAAGCCTCCCGGGAGCAGTTGCAAAATGCCTGACTCAGCCGTTGAATCGCGTGGAAACGGGCGTCATCCCCCCCTCACGTCCGCCGAGCCCCGCCCGCACCAGCTCAGCCTCCGCGATCGCTTTGGGAACTTCTGGTTCCAGATGGTGCATCGCCACAACCTCGTCTACAACACCTGCTGGGAAGACCCCCGGCTCGACCGGGTCGCCCTCGAACTGGGCCCCGAAGACGAGGTGCTGGTCATCACCTCCGCGGGCTGCAATGCCCTCGACTACGCCCTGCAGGCTCCCCGCCGCGTCCACTGCGTCGACCTCAACCCCCGCCAGAACCCCCTCCTGGCCCTCAAGCTCGCCGGGATCAAGGCCCTCAACCACGGCGACTTCTTCTCGCTGTTCGGCGATGGCGCGACCCCCCGCTTTCGCGAAATCTACGAAGACGCCCTCCGTCCGCAACTGCAGGGCTTCGCCCGTCGCTACTGGGACCGGCGGATCGGTTTCTTCCGCGGAACCCGGGGACGCCAGTCGTTCTACTTCCGAGGCACCGCCGGGTACTTCGCCCGCACCATCAACCGCTACGCCGATCGCGTTCTCCGCGTCCGCGAGGGCCTCAACCAGTTGCTCGCCGCCACCACTGTTGCCGAGCAGGCCGAGATCTATCATCGCGAACTCCGGCCGGTCATCTGGAACCGACTGGTCCGCTGGTTCGTCGGACGTGACACCACCCTCTCGCTGCTGGGGGTCCCCCGGCCCCAGCGGGAGCAGGTCGAAACCACCTACCACGGCGGCATCCCCCGCTTCATCGAAGACTGCGTCGAAGCGGTCTTCACTCAACTGCCCATCCACGACAACTATTTCTGGCGGGTCTACCTCACCGGTCACTACACCCCCACCTGCTGCCCCGAGTACCTCAAGCCGCAGAATTTCGAGGCGCTCAAGGCCGGGCTCGCCTCAAGGATCGATGTGCACACCAACTCGGTCGCCGGCTTCCTCCAGCAACACCCCTCCCGCATCTCCCGCTTCGTGCTGCTGGACCACATGGACTGGCTCAGCACCAATCGCCGCGATCTGCTGGCCGAAGAATGGCAGGCGCTGCTGGAC
Organism: uncultured Planctomycetaceae bacterium; assembly: GCA_903898975.1. GTDB lineage: Bacteria > Planctomycetota > Planctomycetia > Planctomycetales > Planctomycetaceae > UBA10511. Next base: position 4,200 of record CAIUHT010000782.1, on the reverse strand, counting down.
CGGGCCACTCCCGACGTCCGCTTTCTCTGGCGTTCTGGCGGAACCAACACCCGCTTCATCGACCATGTGCCGGTCCGCTGGCAGGGGTCTGCCACCACCGTCGGCGAATTGCTGACATACGACCGGGAACTCGCCGACCGGTTGCACCCTCTCGACCGCGTGCACACCTACGGCCACTTCGCCATCGCCCGCCTCGCCGACGGTTAACACCCCTCGCGGGAGACCCGAGGGGCCATCCCAGGAACACGCTCATGTCACTCCTGAGTGATCTCCGGGTGCTCTGGCACCTGCTGCTTTCACCCATTCGCGGCGATTCGCACGCCGAGCGGCTGAACAGCTTTTACGCCGGGCAGGCCTCCGACTACGACGCCTTCCGCGCCCGCCTGCTGAAGGGCCGCGGCGAACTGCTGCAGTCGCTCCCTGCCCCCACGGGCGGTGTCTGGGTCGACATGGGGGGCGGGACCGGGGCCAACCTCGAAGCGGCCCCGTGGCTTTCGTCGTGCCGGCGGGTGGTTGTCGCCGATCTCTGCCAGCCCCTCCTCGACGTCTGCCGGGAGCGCGTCTCGCACCGGGGCTGGAACCAGGTCGAACCGGTGCTCGCCGATGTCACCACCTACGACCCCGGGGAGCCAGTCGACCTCGTCACGTTCTCCTACTCGCTCACCATGATTCCCGACTGGTTCCGCGCAGTCGAACGGGCCCGCGCCATGTTGGCCCCCGGTGGCGTTATTGGGATCGTGGACTTCTACGTCTCACGGAAATACGTCCCCGCAGATCGGGTTCGGCACGGCTGGCTCACCCGCTCGCTCATCCCCGTCTGGTTCGCGACCGACAACGTCCACCCCAGCCGCGACCATCTCCCGTATCTCGAATCGCGGTTCGAAACAGTGCGACTCGACGAGGCCCGCGCGGCAATCCCCTACGTGCCCCTGCTGAAAGCCCCCTATTATCGCTTCGTCGGCCGCAAGCCGCTGCACGACTGAGCGCCCGCCAGGCTGAGCACTCGCCCGAGTGAGTATAAGCCAGGCTCCGCACCCGTCCGAAGCCTGTCGCTTCCGACTGCGCCTCCCGAACGAGCCCCTCTCGACAGAGGCAGTCCGGCGTTCCAGCTCCCGGCCTGCGACCGCTGCGACGCAGCCCTGGGCTGGACCTCAAATGGCAGTCACTCAGGCCGCTGCGGGCTGGCCCGGGACGGTCACATGCTCGCGCTCTGCGTCGTCGGGCGTCTCCCGCGTGTAACCCCAGCGGTCGAACACCTCGGCCCATTCCGTGTTGATCCGCCGCACCAGCGCGGCAGGCAGGGGCTGATGGCGGTTCTTCTGATATCCCGCCGTGCGGTCCAGGTACTGCACCAGTCGGGGCCGCAGCTTGTCGAAGTCGGGCAGGCTCAGCTCGGTGTAAACCCGCTCCAGCGTCTCCAGCGGACGCCGCTCCAGGTCTTCGTACCGAACCTCGCACAGATGCCCGGCCGGAATTCGGTCGCGGTCGAGGAAGTATTGCCGATGCATTTCACGGTAGACCCGCAGAATCCGCTCATCGTCCCGGTGCAGGTCGGTCGGTGTCTGCAACTGGCAGAACGGCCGGATCTTCTGCCACAGCCGCTGTGTCGACCGGAACACGTCGTACGGATTCCGGTGCACGTGCACAAACCGGGCTTCCGGGAAGATCGGGAGCAGCCACCGCACCCGGCAGGTGTGCGCGGGAGACTTCAGGACAGTGGGCCGCCCATGCGTCGATTCCAGCTTGCGACAGAACCACAGCAGGTTCTGCTGCCAGATCTCCCGCTCCGCCGGACTCAACTCGTTCAGAGTCCAGTATCTCTCATAGTTGTCGATGCTCCGCGGGAACGACCAGCCCACGTAGGGCGACATCTGGTTCATCGCCACCTGGGCCCATTCATCCTCCTGCGGCGAATCGGCCCCCACCGACATGTTGTCCATCGGTCGCGACGATGGCATCAACGCCTGCAAGACCCACCACAACCAGCTCTCCGTCAGCTTGAACGACTGCGGAAAGTTCACCTCGTACATCGTCGGATGGCCAAACCGCTCGTCCAACGACAGCAGGTTGTGCAGGTGCGTGGTCCCCGACCGGAAGTGCCCCAGGACAAACAGGGGCGGCGAGATCGGCATATTCGCCAGTCGCCGACTGTAGATCAGGTCTTCAAACGTCTGAACCGCAGATGTCAGCGCCGAGATTCCCGTGATGAACGCCGCTCTCGGAAGATACTTCGTTCCGATCGCGAACCGTTCCCGGGCCAGCAGGCGCAGCCAGTCGCCGAAGTTGATCCCCGCAAACCAGCCGGGACCACAGGTCGAGTGCATCCAGTCGCCAAAATTGGGCACGATTCGTCCGTCTGGTGGGGCGCGGTCAGGCAGGACCGAAGTCTATCCGAAACAAGTGCGGTCGGGCAAGCCGCGCTGTTTGCGTAATCTGGAGGGTCTGTTCCAGACCACCGCACAGCAGGGCTTGCCGGGATGTAGCCGGTCGTATCCCGGCAGCATGCCGGTCTTGGTTCCCACCCCCGGCCCAGGAAGCGAACCAATCGTTCCTGTGGTATCGTCATTCCGCCCGGCTCGACTCTTGCCCGAGCCCCCCTTTCCGGCAGAATCGTTGCCACAGCATCCGTCCAGAGACCAACAGAAGAGAAATCCGGGAGTCCATTGTGCAACCACGGGTGCTGGTGTTTGGGTCCGTCAATGTCGACCTGGTGGTCACCGCCCACTCCCTCCCCGCCCCCGGGGAGACCGTCCTGGGGACCAGTTTCCAGCAGATTCCCGGCGGCAAAGGGGCTAATCAGGCGGTCGCCGCCGCCCGTGCCGCCCCCGAACCCGGTTGGGTCGAGTTTCACGCTGCCCTTGGTTCCGACTCGTTTGGATCTTTCAGCCAGACGGCCCTGCTGGCGGAAGGGCTCCCGGCCCTCTCCCTCCGTCAACGCCCGGGCATCCCGACCGGTGTCGCCCTCATCGTGGTCGATGCCCAGGGCCAGAACCAGATCGCCGTGGCCCCCGGGGCGAACGCCACCTGGACTGCCGCCGACTGGGATTCCGTCCCGCCCAGCCTCTTTCAGCACGCCCAGGTCTTTCTCGCCAGCCTCGAGGTCCCTCTCCCCGCCGTCGCCCGGGGCCTGCAACTCGCGCGGGCCGCGGGGCTCACGACCATCCTGAACCCCGCTCCCGCCAACCGCCAGATTCTTGACCGCGAGTTGCTTCCGCTGGTCGATCTGCTCACTCCCAACGAGACCGAGCTGGCCACGCTCGTCGGCCAGCCCTGCTCCGCCTCTTCACCCCCCGAACCTTTCCAGCTTCGGCAGTGGGCCGTAGAATTGCAGGCACTGGGGTGCGGGGCGGTGCTCGCCACCCTGGGGCCACGGGGGTGCCTGCTGGTTTCGCCTCGCGAGACGTGGACCCAACCGGCCTTTTCCGTCCCCGTCGTGGACACCACCGCCGCAGGCGATGCGTTCAACGGGGCTCTCGCAATCGCGCTCGCCGAGGGGGCCCCGCTGGCCCGGGCAGCCCGGTTTGCCTCGGCGACCGCCGCCCTCAGCGTGGGTCGGGCCGGTGCCCAGCCGTCCCTGCCCAGTCGCCGCGAAATCGAGGCCTTTCTCGCCTTGCATTCGACCGGCGACTGACCGCCAGCCACCGCTGGCTCCACCGGCTTTCACTCGCTGTTCACCCTCGATCAACTTCCTCCACCTTCCTTCACCCGCTCGCCCCGCGAGCCCTCTTCCCAAGAGCCCTGTCGATGACCCAGCAGTACATCTTCACCATGGAACAGGTCACCAAGATCTATGAGCAGAAGGAGGTGCTCTCGGATATCTGGTTGTCGTTCTACCCCGGGGCGAAGATTGGCGTGCTGGGAGCCAATGGCTCGGGCAAGAGTACCCTGCTCCGCATCATGGCGGGCGACGACACCAACTTCATGGGGACCACCCGGCCCGCCAAGGGAATCGAGATTGGCTATTTCCGCCAGGAACCCCAACTCGACCCCGACGCCACCGTTGATCAGTGCGTGCAACAGGCGGTCGCCCACTCCCAGGCTATTCTCGACCGCTACAACGAACTCAACATGCGGCTCGGGGAAGATCTCTCTCCCAAGGAGATGGACGAAGTTCTCGCCGAGCAGGCCCGCGTGCAGGATCAGATCGACGCCGCCAACCTCTGGGAACTCGACCGCACCCTCGCCATGGCCAGCGACGCC
>CAIUHT010000781.1 GCA_903898975.1 uncultured Planctomycetaceae bacterium | reverse complement strand
TTCGCAGCCAGTCAACCAGCGGCTGGCTTCCACACACAAAGCCCCCCAGGCAACCCAGCGCCTTGCTGAGCGTGCCAATGCGGACGGGGACCCGCTCGGCGACCCCCGCCGCCGCACAGGCGCCGCGTCCTCCCGGCCCCCAGACGCCGGTCCCGTGCGCTTCATCGACCACGAGGAGCGCGTCGTACCGCTCGGCCAGCGCGGCCAGTTCGGCCAGGGGGGCGACCACTCCCTCCATGCTGAAGACCGCGTCGGTGACAATCAACCTGCGGCGGGCCCCTTTGGCGTCCCGCAATTCCCGCTCAAGGCGGTCGAGCTGGGTGTGGCGATAGACCCTGAGCCGGGCTCCCGACAGCCGGCAGCCATCGACCACGCAGGCGTGATTGTGCCGGTCGCAGAAGACGGTGTCCCCCCGACTGGCCAGGGCGGCGATGGTGCCCAGGTTCGCGGCATAGCCGGTCGGGAACAACAGGGCGGCCTCGGTCTGCTCGAAGTCGGCCAGGCGTTGTTCGAGGTCGCGATGCCAGCGGCTGTACCCCGCCACAAGGGGACTGGCTCCCGCCCCCACGCCGTGTTCGAGCAGCGCCCGCCGGGCCGCCTCGGACAGTTCTGGGTGCTGGGCGAGCCCCAGGTAGTCGTTCCCGGCGAAGTGCTGGCAGACTCGACCCTCAACCCGGCAGAGTCCGTGCGGCAGCGGGTCGATCTGGCGGACCTGCCGGCGCAGATGCTGCCGTTCGAGGTCTGCCAGATCGGCGGTGAGCCAGTCCCGGGGATCGAGCTGAGGGGAGGAGACGGGTCGCGGGGGCATAGGTGGAGAGTCTGTCGGTCCGGGCCATGGCAGCCAGGGAGGCTTGAGATCGGGTGAAACAGTGCGGGCGGTCCGGGACGAATTGACGGAGTGCCATCGCCTGTGGGTCCAGGCGGGTGTCGCCACAGGCAGGGTGCCCCGGCAAGTCGCCGCAACAGGCGACAGGCTGTCTGGGAATTCTGAACGCCCCCGTTCTAGAATTTCCCCATGAGCACATGGCGATATTCTAGGAAGGTGGCCCAACCTTCGCTGTCGCGCCAGCCGCTGTGGGCGGTTTGGGGGCTGGTGCTGGCATTGGCAGGGTGCGGTGGTGGACCAGTCGCACCGCCCGCCCGGCCTCCGGCGGCAGCTGGCAATGGGGCCGAGGCGGCTGATGCCGACCGGGCTGAGCGTGGTGCCGCAGAGCGGCGGTCCCGCCGGGTTGGGGCCGGTCCGGTCGACCTGGCCCGCCTGGAGCCGGCGGTGGAAGGGTTCTGCGGAGCCTGCCACGCCACACCGAATCCGCAGAGTTTTCCCCGCAAGTTCTGGCACGAAGAAGTCAATCGAGGCTTCAACCTTTTCTTCCAGTCGGGTCGCAGCGACCTGATCATGCCGCCCGTCAGTGATGTGGTCGATTACTTCCGCGAGCAGGCCCCCGATCGGCTCGAGTTTGTCGCCGCAGTGGAAGCCGGGCATCCGTCTCCATTTCGGTTCCGCGCCGAGCCGATCGTTCCTGAGGGGGCGACCGAGGTGCCTGGAGTGGCTTACGCGACGCTGCGGGATGTTCGCTCGGCGGGGGGGCCGCGGCTGTTCTCTTGCGACATGGCGACGGGGGTGGTCGAGAGCCGGGAGGTTCGGCCCGGGGTGTCGAACCCGCTGGTGCTGGGGCGCCTGCCGCAACCGGCCCACATCGAGCCGGTCGACTTCAACGGCGATGGCGTGGAAGAATTTGTGGTGGCGGCGTTGGGCAGTTACCAGCCGGGCGATCATGACCGCGGCCAAGTCTGCCTGCTGCGACCGAAATGGTCGGGGGGGCAGCAGCCTGCGGTCGAGGTGCTGATGGGGGGGCTGGGGCGGGTCGCCGACGTACGACCAGCCGATTTCGATGGCGATGGCGATCTCGACCTGGTGGTGGGGGAGTTCGGCTTCATCAAGACGGGGCGGGTGCTGCTGCTGGAGAATCGCGGACCGGCGGCAGGCACCGCGGGGGGGACGCCCGAGTTTGTGCTGCACGAACTCGATGACCGCCATGGCACCATTCATGTGCCCGTGTGCGATCTGAATGGGGATGGCCGGCCCGACTTCGTGGCGCTGATCAGCCAGGATCATGAAACAATCGTGGCGTTCATCAACCAGGGGGGGCTCAAGTTCGACAAGCAGACGCTGTTCTCCGGTGGGGACCCGGCGTTTGGCTCGAACGGGATTGAGCTGGTGGACTTCGACGGCGATGGTGACCTCGACGTGCTGGCCACGAATGGCGACACGCTCGACAGCAAGTTTTTGAAGCCCTACCACGGGTTGCGGTGGCTGGAGAACACCGGCAGTTTCCCCTGGACGCCGCACGAGATTGGCCGGATGCCCGGCGTGTCGCGGGCCCTCTCGGGTGACTTTGATGGCGATGGGGATCTCGACGTGTTTGCCATCGCGTTTTTCCCGGGGAATCTGCGCAAGCTGGACGAGGCTCCGCAGCTCGAGTCGGCGGTGGTGTTCGAAAACCTGGGGGGCGACCAGTTCGCCCGGCATCGGTTGGAAACCGGGAACCTCGAACACATGTGCCTGGAGGTGGTCGATCTCGAGGGAGATGGAGATCTGGATGCGGTGATCGGGCATTGTGCCAGCAACCCGACCGACAGCCCGGTGGGCAAACCGTGCCTGACCATCTGGCGAAACCTTCGGATTGACGACCAGCAGACGGCGGATCGCCGGTGATTGGTTTTCGCCACTGGACGTGGCTTGGATTCCGGGGCGGCTTCGTGTGACGGGGGACTGGACCAGCGGGATGGGCTGGCGACAGCGTGAGTTGGGCCGGGAAATGGTGGGACTGGTGGGAATTGTGGGACTGGTGGGAATACTGGGGCCGGGAGGCCGAGTGGGGTTCAGGGGTGACAGGCCATCGCGACGGGTGGCGGGTGGATCGAGGGGCGGAGACAGGAGCGAGTGATGCCGGGGTTCAAGCTGTTCAACAGGCGGGGCGAGCTGGTGGGGCCGATTGAGGCACCGCGGGTGGAGTTGTCGGACGCCGAGTGGCGGCAGCGACTGACTCCCGACCAGTTCCGCATTCTGCGGGCCCACGGCACGGAGCGTCCGTTTTGTGGCACGCTGCTCGACAACAAGACGGCAGGGGTCTATTGCTGTGCGGGGTGTGGCTTGCCGCTGTTTTCCTCCCGCTCGAAGTTCCACTCCGGGACGGGCTGGCCCAGTTTCTTCGAGGCGATTGGGCCGGGGAATGTCGCGGAGCGACGCGACATCAGCCACGGGATGGTGCGGGTGGAAATCCTGTGTGCGCGCTGTGACGGGCACCTGGGGCATGTGTTCCCCGATGGGCCCCCGCCAACGGGGCTGCGGTATTGCCTGAATTCGGAGTCGCTGCAGTTCACTGCCGAGACGGGGCTCGCGGCACTCGCCGACCCGGCGACCGATCCGCCCGCTGGCAGTGCCGGGCCGAGCGCCGCCGCCGACGCGGGGTCCGAGGAGGGGGACGAGACACTGGCCCTGGAGATCGCCGTGTTGGCCGGGGGGTGTTTCTGGTGCACTGAGGCGGCGTTCGAGCAGTTGGCTGGCGTGCTGGATGTGGAGAGCGGGTATTGTGGCGGAACGCCCGAGACGGCGAACTACAAGGCGGTTTGCAGTGGCACCACCGGGCACGCCGAGGCGATTCGCATCCGCTACAACCCGCTGCAAATCACCTTTGAGCAGTTGCTGGAAGTATTCCTCGACGCCCACGACCCGACGCAGAAAAACCGGCAGGGGAACGACGTGGGGCCGCAGTACCGCTCGGCGATCTTCTACAGTTCGGCGGATCAGCGGGAACGGGCGGCGCGGGTACTGGAGCAGGCCGGTCGCTCCGGGCGGTTCCCGCGACCGGTGGTGACCACGCTTGAGCCGCTGACACACTTCCACCTCGCCGAGGCGTATCACCAGGACTACGCCCGCAACAATCCGGACCAGCCTTACATCATGTATCACGCGGTCCCCAAGGCGTGCGAGGTGCGGAAGAAGTACCCGCGACTGTTCACCGACGACCGGCGTTAAGCCAGCTCAATTCGTGACTGGTCGAACAGGGGGCGGAGAGCGCACCAGCGTGCCTGCAGGGCCGATCTTTGGGCGACGGCCGGGAGCGACGGGGCGGGAGCGACGGGGCGGGAGCGACGGGGCGGGAGCGACGGGCGGGAGCGACGGGCGGGAGCGACGGG
>CAIUHT010000780.1 GCA_903898975.1 uncultured Planctomycetaceae bacterium | reverse complement strand
GTTTTTCTGTGTCCCGGCGACGCGCCTGGGCGGGGCGCAGCGCGAGCGCTGGGGGGCGAAAAACGCGGGGCGGACTCTCGGCCAAAACCGCCAGTCTGTCAAGACGTTTCCCCACCCACACACAGCCTGTTGGCAGTCAAGACGAGTTGCCATGCGCAGCCACGCCAGCCCCCGGGCAATGCCAATTCGGACTGGGCGCAACCGTGCGCGTTTCGGTTGCGGGAGCGGAACTTCGGCCTCGCCAGCGGGGGCGAAGCACCAGGTTTGGGGTGTGCGATCTCAAGACCGCTGAGCGTTGGCTGCGGGTTGCCGCCCGCCGCGTTGCCGCGCAGGAACGGAGTCCGGCCCCCACAGTGCCCAATCCTTACAGCCCAAAGCCCCCAAAGTGACCAGCCCCCAAAGTGACCATCCCCCAGAGTGGCCAGCCCCCGTGGAGGAAGGGGCCAAGACTTCGAAGCCGCCGGTTGGGCGGCTGGGAACAGCCGCAGCCTGCCGGCTCGGCAGCCGGTCAGTTCGGCAGCTGGTCAGTTCGGCAGCTGGTCAGTTCTGCGGCGTCGCTGGGGTTTTGCGGGCGGACCACCAGAGGTCGATCTGGTCGCGGAGGTGGGCGACGCGGTCGGGGTCACGCGGGGCGAGGTTGAGTTGTTCGAAGGGGTCCTGGCGGAGGTTGTACAGCTCGGCGGGCTGGTTGCCGCGCTCGAAGAGAATCAGTTTCCAGTCGCCGTCGCGGACCCAGCGATGGGTCAAGTCGAGGGCTGGCTGCTCGAGCGAGCTGGCAGTGTGCTCAAAGATCTCGCCAAAGACTTGCGAGCGGGGCAGGGGGGTTCCCTCGCGGGCAGACGGGAGCAGGTTGAGACCGGGCAGCCCAGGAGGCACGGGAGCCCCGGCGGCGGCCAGCAGCGTCGGGACCACATCGATGCTCGAAACCAGGTCGTCGCGCCGGGCGGGTGAGAGCCGCCCGGGCCAGCGAATCAGCAGCGGAAACCGCAAGCCGCCATCGTACGGAGAGAGCTTGCTCTTGGGGGCGAACCAGCCGCGGGTGGTGCGGGTTTCCCCCGTCTCTTGAATCCATCCGTTGTCGACGGTGAAGAGCACCACGGTGTTGTCGCGCAGCCCCCGCTGGTCGAGGCGATCGAGCACGGCACCGACGGTTTCGTCGAACCATTCGCACATGGCGTAATAGGCGGCGAGCTTGGGATGGCGGTCGGGCCGCTGGTATTTCTGCAACAGGCGGGCGGGGGGATTGTGCGGTTCGTGCGGCAGCATGGGGGCATACCACAGGAAGAACGGCTTGGCCCCGGCCTCATCGAGGAACCGATCGATGGGGGCGAAGGTTTCGCGGCCAATTTTCAGCCCATCGTCGCCATGCCGTCCCTTGGTGGTCATGCCATGGGTGAAGCCGGCGTTGGAGAAGTGCCCCTCCCAATACTTGCCGGTCTGGAGGCTGAGGTACCCGCTTTGGGCGAGAAGTCGCGGGAGCGCGGGGGCGCGCTGGATGAACGGGTGCATGGCGGCGCGGTCGACCCCTTCGGGCGGGTCGTTGCAGCAGATGCGGTGCTGGTGCCCGTATTGGCCCGTCAGCAGGGTGGCCAGGCTGGCCCGGCACAGCGAGGTGGGGACATAGCCATTCGAGAACTGCACACTCTCGGCGGCCAGCCGATCGATGCGGGGGGTGCGGATGTCGGGATGTCCCATGAAGCCAAAGTCGGTCCATCCCTGGTCATCCGAGATGATCAGCAACAGATTGGGAGGACACGGCGGCGAGAGGGGCTCGTCGGCTGCGACCCGCGACCCCGAGAGGGCGACCGTCACGCTCAGCCAGAACGCCGTCACCAGGTGCGTCCCCCATCGCAGCGGCAGCCCGGGGGTGATTGGCGAAGTGCAGGGCGCGGGCCGGAACAGGCGAGTGAACATGGCGTCTTAACGGGGCAGGGGCTGGAACCAGGGCGAGGGGAGTCGCGGGCTTGGCTGGAGGCGACTGGGAAACCGATCGGACAGCCGTGCGTCGGGCCGGCTATGTCGCGCGCGGACAATGCGACGGCGTCGTGGGGATCGAACCGGGCGGTGTCGCGACCCGCGGGCGGCTGTGGTATGGTGCCTCGCGTGCCAGGATCCCGCAACTGAACCCCGGTTTTCACCATGTCTTCGTCCCCCTCTTCGCTGACCGAGGCGTTGTCGCGGTTGGTTCAAATGGAAGATCTCCCCCTCGAATTGGCCGAGCGGGTTTTTGGCGAACTGATGGATGGCACGGCGGGAGAAGTCCCCACTGCGGCATTGCTGACCGCCCTGCGGATGAAGGGGGAAGCGGTCACCGAGATCGCCGGGGCGGCCCGGGCAATGTTCGCGCGGGCGACCCGGGTTCCCGTGCAGCGGCGGGGGCTGCTCGACACCTGCGGGACGGGCGGCGACGAACTGCAGACATTCAACATTTCCACCGCCGCGGCGATCGTGGTGGCGGCGTGCGGAGTGCCGGTCGCGAAGCATGGCAACCGCAGTGTCTCCAGTCGCAGTGGTTCGGCCGACGTGCTCGAGCAGTTGGGCTATCCCCTGGGCATCTCGGCCGAGGGGGCGGGGCGGTGCATTGACCAGGTGGGGCTGGGGTTCTGCTTCGCTCCGACGTACCACGCGGCGATGCGGCATGTCGCCGGGGTCCGGAAGGCGTTGCGGTTTCGCACCATCTTCAACCTGCTGGGGCCCTTGACCAACCCGGCGGGGGCCGAGTTCCAGTTGATTGGGGCGAGCCGGGTCGAAACCGCCTCGCGGCTTGCCCAGGCGTTGGCCGAGCTGCAGCGTCCGCACGCGTACGTAGGGTGCGGGAACAATCAGTTGGACGAAGTGAGCCTGTGGGGCGAGACC
>CAIUHT010000779.1 GCA_903898975.1 uncultured Planctomycetaceae bacterium | reverse complement strand
GGGGGAACGACAAGCTCCGCGGGGGGGCGGGCGACGATCGGTACGAGTTTGAGAACGAGTGGGGAATGGACAGCGTGGTCGAGCCGGCCACCAGCGGCGAAACCGACACGCTCGATTTTCGTAAGGTGACGCTGCCGATCACAGCGGAAATTGGCGCCGAAACCGTGCGGGTCACCCAGGGGGCCAACCAGGTCTCCGGGGACAACCGTCCGCTGCGGAACGTCGAACGGATCGTGGGGAGCGGCGCGGCGGGGAGCCGGTTCAAGATCAGCGCGGATTGGCTCGACGGGTTCCTGATCGACAACCAGCCAGGGAGCGGGGGCACGCTGGATCTGTCCGCATTCCCGGCCGACTCGACCCTGTACATCCTCATCTCCCAGACCGATCCCAGCTATCCCGCCGCGGTGAACAAGATCGAGGTCTTCGACCGCGACCCCAGTGCGCCGAATTCGGGCCAGCCAGCCCGTCGCAAGCTGACGGCGTATCACATCGACAACCTGACCGGGGGCAAGGGGCAGAATCACTTCCGCCTGGCGGCGGGCGGGTTCCTGCCGGGGCAATTGCAACTGACTCCGAAGGACGCGAGCGCGCCGACGGTCTTTGGGAACAACACCCTCGATTACACCAGCGGCGATCGAGCCGTGGTGAACCTGGGCGATGTCTCGCGGACCGTCCAGCCGACGGCGGTGTTGAGTTCCGCCAACACCGGCATCAACAAGGCGAAGGCCCCCACGGATGCGTTGATTGCGGTGTCGAAGTCGAGCGGCACGGGGATTCCGACGAGCGACACGACGGTGACGTTGAAGATCCTGTTGTCCGACCTGGTGAAGGTCGCCGAGACCGTTAAGGGGACGATTGTCATCCGGTCCGGGGCCACGGCCGGCAGCGAGATTGATGTCGTCTACGACCCGAAAGAACCGGACAAACCGGGGACGCCGAAGAAAGTTGTGATTGTCAAGGGGACGGGAGCGGCCACCGACCCGTGGGTGATCGCCGTGCCCAAGTCAGCGGTGAGCCCATCCACGGACGTGCTGTCGGGGATGACGACGCAGTTGCTCCGGCAGGGGAGCGACGGCGTGACATCACCCACGCTGTACGAGCTGTACACGACGGCTGATGGCGGGAGGTTCCAATTCCTGCTGGCCCCGACGACACCGCAGCTGGAGGGATTCTCGGACGCCACCACGGGGACGGTGGGGGTGAAATACGAAATGGAGGCGACCCATGCGATTCTGAAACTCGATGGCCCGCGCCTGAACAAGGCCCCCGAGAAGGACCCGGCGAAGGTGTTGCGGTTCCCGATCCCGATCCAGCTGGTCGCGAAGAGCGCGGGGGTCGCGGGGAACGACCTGGCATTCGCCCTGCTGCCGACGGACGTCGCGGGTGCACCCGATGTGGCCGTCACCACGACCGAGGTGAACGGAAAAGTCACCATCATCGCGACCGTGGCCACCGTGGCGGGGACCCCGCTGTTCCGAAGTTCCCCGGCCGATCTCGTGCAGGCCATCAACGCGCACGCCGTGGCGAGTGGCCAGGTGTGGGCCTTTCTCACCCCGGGCACAACCCCCGCCGTGGCCAATGCCCCGATCAGCCTGGAGGTCGAGCCGAGCTTTGGGCTGGGCATCAAGACGTCGCGGCCCGACATGGTGACGAGCCTCTTCAAGCCCGGTCCGGGGGAGCAAACCGGCGTGATCACGCTGGACCCGTCGCGGTCGATCGTGCTGGGGGGGGAGGTGCAGCCGGGCGAGACCTGGCAAGTGAAGCTGACCCACTCGGGCAACGAGAAGCAGCTGAGTTACACGGTCCAGCAGGGGGACACGCTGGCGACCATTGCCCGGAAACTTGCCGACCAGGTCAATTCGCAGATGGATCTGCCCTACCTGGCGACCGTGACAGCGGCTGACTCGCGGCTGTCGATTCGCCGGCGGGATGGGACGCGGTTTACCGTGATGGTCATCCAAGGGACGATGGCTGTGATTCCCACAGTCCGCGCGGGGGACAAGTGGACGGTCGAAGTGGGGGACAAAAAGGCCGAGTACTCCGCGGTGCAGGACGGTGTGAATGAGGACGAGGACATCTGGGCGGTCGCGGTAAAACTCAAGGACAAGATCAACGAGTTCAAGGCGTCGGGATTGCCGGGGATCGTAGACAACACCCCGCTGTACGAGGCGGTGGTGAGTCCGGCAAGCGCGGTGATTCGCGTGGGGCGCTCGGCGCTGCCCACCTCGGCGGTGGTCGATTTCGGCCAGCCGGGCGGAGTGGCACTGCAGGGGGGGGCGGGCGCGTCCACGGACGAACGGTTGATCAACCAGGGGAAGCAGGACGACCTGATCTGGCGGCAGTTTGCGGCGGTGGAAATCGGCCCGGTGACGCCCTCCCTCGTGGCGGCGCAGACGAGGAAGGTGACCCTCGAGGGGACGGCCGTCAGGAATGAAGTCTGGAGCCTGTCGTGGACCGATGCGCAGGGGGTCAGGCGGAGCTATTCGCAGATCGTGGGGCAGGGGGGGAACGATCTCAAGCTGGAAACGATCGCCAAGGGGCTGGCCGAGCGGATCACGCAGGACCTGGCGGCGGGGTATGTCGCGGAGGCGAGCGGAACTTCCCTGCTGATCAGTGCCCCGGGGGATGTCGCTTTTGTGATCGATCCGCTCATTGTGGCGGCGAACAACCAGGCTTCGCAGGGAAACATGGTTCAAGTGGCGGTCCCTGCGGACGAGGTCCGCCTGGCCCTGCTGGGAAGTCCCCAACCGGGCGAAACCTGGCAGGTGACGAGGGGTGGGATGGCGACCTCTTACACCGTACCCGCCTATGGAGCCACACGAACACAGGTTGGTCAAAGCCTGGCGACACTCTTGGGCAACGCAGCGGCGACACTGGGCGATGGGCGACTGCTGAAGTTGCCGGCGAGCCTGGGCGCGATGGGCTCTGTGACGCAAAACGGGGGGGTGATCACGGGTTCGAAGCCGGGTTCCAGGCCGGGGGGCAGTGCCCTGGGGAGTTACGGCCTGCGGATTCGGGCGCGGCTGGCTGGGCCAGCCGGGAATGACATCACGGTGAAGTTCCTGCAGCGGAGTGGTGGCGCCGGGCCGCTCGTGATCGCGCTGACGGACGACGCGATCCGCGTGACGCTGGCGACCGACGCGATGGGGGTTGCGACCAGCACGGTGGAGGATGTGGCGAAACTGCTGAACGAGCAGGTGCGTCACAAGATCGAGGCGATCGTGCTGAAGGGGGGCGGAGCGACGCTGCAGCCCTCGGTCGAGGAGTTCCGGCTGGGTGGCGGAGCCGACCTGATCAGCGACATGGTGAACGCCAGCGACTCCAAGCTGGGGCCCGGGGTCTCGGGCAAAGGAGGGGAATCGCCGTTTCCCGGCGCGCTCCCCAGCGACAATCCGTTCGTCGTGCGGCTGAATCCGAATGTGCCGCTGGCCAAGGTCACCAAGCTCACGCCCGACCTCACCCGCCTGAAGCGGGATGCCGAACTGACGGCGACCCGGCTCGAGGGGGCTCTTGCGGGCTCAAGTCAATATCGGGTCGCGGAGTCGAGCGCCGCTGTGAGCGCGGTCACTGGCCGGGTCGTGTTTCGGTACACCTACGAGTCGAAGTCGCAAGGCAAGCAGATCACGCTCTCGTTCGACCCCATTGCGCTGAATGGCGACGTGCTGGACCTGCAAGCCCGACTGCGGACCCAGCTCAAGGCCAGCGGCGTTGTCAATGAGTTGACAGACGTGCTCGTCGACGAGGATCACGCTGCTGCGGGCCAGGGGAACCGGGTGAGTTGGTTGATCTTACTGAAACTGAATCCCGCCGAGTCGGACCGCGGGGGCACGCTGTCGGTGGTGAACGTCGATGCGGTCGCTCCCGCCGGGGGGGCCCTGCGGCTGGTCTATCCCGGGTCCGCCTGGAAATCGCTCACAGCGCCGGGCGAAGGTTTTCTGGGCGCCGTGCTCCCGAGCACCGTCCAGCCCAACCTGGAGAGCCTGCTGCTGCGAAACAGCGGGTTCGATGCGCTGGCTCTCGCCGACCTCAACATGACCAATCGGCTGCTCAATCCCGATGGCTCGGCACGCCTGAATCCCGACTCCAAGCTTCCTGTCCAGGTGTTGGAAGGAGACGGGAGAATCGGCAACCCGTGGCGGTTCGGTCTGTCGGGCTCTTACGGTCCCCCGGACATCATCGTTCTACCAACGCAGGGCTCGACCAGTCCGTTGCTCGCCGGTGGCACAGTGAAGATCGACAGTTCGAACCGGCTGCAGCAGACGATCTCCACGTCGGCATCCGGGCATGTTGAGCTGACCACTGGTGATGGCTCGCTGAGGCGGTCAATCAGTTTGATTGACCCCAAGCTGGTCGCGGCGAATCTTGAGCTCCGGCTGAGGCAGCTCTACCAGGTCACGGGTGCCCAGCAAATCACGGTGACGCAAGAGGCGATGTCGGCAACGCCGACCTGGCGGGTCGTGTTCACAGGTTGGGATCCGAGCCGCCCGCCCGACCCGATCAGGGTGAGTAACGTGTCGGAGCTGAGGGTCAATTCTCTCAGGGCGGCCCCCTGGACAGCGACTGGGATTGGGAGTTTCCCCCAGGGTGCCGGGGCCCAGAGTTTCTCGGTCAAGTTTGGACCCCAAGGGGGCTACCTGTTTGAACAAGGGGGCGGGACCGCCATCTCGTTCCCCGCAAAGCTGGTGGATTCCAGCCAGGCCTTGACCGGGTCGACCAGCGGCGGCGCGAATACCATCCTGGCGTTTGGCCAGGGGGGCACGCTGCAAGTGGGCACGACTGCCAGCGATCGCCTGGGGGGTGGCTCGGCCAACGACCTGCTCGTGGGCAATGCGGGTCCCGACTACCTGCTGGGGGGGACCGGGAGCGACGTGCTCGACGGAGGCCTCGACGACGATGTGCTGCTGGGAGGGGACGGTGCCGACAAGGCGACAGCCGGGGTTCGACCAGACGATCGCCTCACGGGGGGGCCGGGCAACAACCGGCTGTACGGGAACAAGGGGAACGATGTTCTGACGGTGGACAAGCCAGGCTGGAACATCCTGTCGGGTGGGGCGGGCGATGATGTTTATGAAGTCAAGAAATCGGGAGGGGAGCTGACCTACATCGAGGAGACGCGGTTCGATGCCAACGGGCAGAAACGGACCGACGTTCTCGATCTTTCGGGACTCCAGGGGCCAACCCGGTACACGAGCATCCTGAGTGACGGGTTCTTCCTGAGCACACCGCTCGATCAGTCCGAGCTGTTCCTGCGGAGAAAACAGGATGAGCTGACGGGATGGACAAAGTCCGACGGCCACGTCCTGCCGCGGCTGCTGGGCTTCCTGCCCGGGCAGACGGCGCTGGGTAAGTCCGACATTTCCGAGGTGGCGGAGGTGAGCGCGCGGGGCGTGGCGTATGCCGACGCGAAGGCTCAACTCGTTGCGCTGGACAGTGCCACGGCGGAAGATCGCGCGGCGATCTCCGGAAAAAAAATCCGGTTGTACCTCGACAACGGGAGGATTTCGGCGATCTACGAGGTGCAATTGCCAACGCTCACCGACTCGGGTCTCAGCGACGAGGCGCTGGTCGCGCGGTTTGAGACTGCGATCAGGGAGGCGAGCCGGATTTCACCGAACCTGCCGAACAGCCTCAGCCCCAGCACGCCGGACACCGAGTACGACCAGCAGTTGAAGAACAAGGTGACGGTCAGCCACCAGGACGGGCGGCTGAGGCTGACGCTGCCGGTGAGCGAGAATCCGGTGGTGAGTGCCGAGGGGAAGATCAAGCCAGCGGCGATTTCGCTGGCGTATGCCTCGGGGAACGTGTTGCTGGCGGGGAAGTCGGGGGTCGTGCAGGAGGGGGCCGGGGGGGTGCTCACGCGCGGGCAGGAGCTGGAGAAGATTTCGCTTCCCGAGGCCGATCACACGATCCTGTTTGGGAGCGACTGGGGGCTGCGGCATTTTGGATCGGGGGGCTTTGAGCCCGATTTCGTGACGGCCCTGCTGAATCCTGGCCGGACCCTGTCGATCGATTCGAGCAAGCTGGTGGACAAGGGGAAGGCGCTGATCCTGGATTTCCGGGCGGTCGACAAGGCGCTCGACTTCAAGATCGATTACGACAAGGCGACGCAGTCGACCAGCCTCACCGTGACGCGCAAGGCCACATTGCCGGTCAGCGTGAAGACCCTGTTGTCGAACACGCTGGACCTGGCCAAGAATCCCGCCCTGGTTCCCGAGGGACTGGCGAATTCGGGGCTGTGGAACGCGTTTCTCGACCTGGTGGGGAGCCTGGTTCCCGATGCGCTGGGGTCTTACGCCAATGAGCGACTCAAGTTCAACCCATTCGAAGACTCCTGGACGGTGGCGACCCTCAAGGTCACCAATATCGACGCCAACACGGTGATCTACACGGGGCGGGAGCGAAACGCACTCGCCCTCAACACCGAGGCGAACCCGTTCGGGGGGTACATCTTTGGCAGCACGGGGATTCGGAACGTGAAGAATCTCTTGGGTCTCGACGGCGGCCTGGCCGAGCTGGCGACACTCCAACTGCCCCCGCTGTTCGTGCAGAACACCGTCACCACCCGCGTCCCGCCCCTGTTTGAGACCGACACCCGGGCGAACGCGGTGTTCAACCCGGATATCAAGAGTTCCGCGGCGAATCTTGCGGGAGCGCAGGCGGTCAGCCTGCGACACACGCTGCAGGACCTCCCCGGCATCCTCCCCGGGCACATCAGCGGGATCACCGGGGTCCGTTCGAATGCCCGGTTCAGCGTGATGAATGGCACGGGAGTGGGCGACCTGGCGTTGGACGCCCTGCGGTTTGCCAAGGGGCCAAACCCGGGGACGCCTCCCGAGGTGCCGGCATGGCAGGAGTTCTTTGGGGGCAACGCGGCAAGCAAGCTGCAACAGATCTTCCAGACCGAGACGTACGAGTTGTACGGGACCGACCAGTTTGCCGCGGTCCAGGATCGGTTCGTGAACTCGGCCCCAAACAGTCAATTCAACAAGACGCAGCGGGATCTCATCAAGAACGTTGTGACAGACCTTCGCAAGACCTTCGGTATCGACCTGCCGAAGGAGGCCTTCGGCGTGCACCTGTTCACGGGAGGAACGGGATCGGATGTGTACAAGATTTCGGCGGACCTGTTTGGCCTGGCGGTCATTGGGGAAGCCCCCGATCTGCAGTTCCAGCTCAAGGGGACTACGACAGAGATCCCGGAATTCCTGGACACGCTGGATCTCTCGGGGCTCTCCCAGGATGTCACGATCACCGTGATCCCGGTGAACAGCGAGAACCTCACTGACATCACGGCGGCCCTCGGGGACGCCAAGTCAAAGTTCCCGGGCGCGGAGACAGCCCTCCCGACCAGCATCGCTGTCGGGACGAACCTGGTGATCGTGACTGACGAGATGTTCCTGAACACGGCCAAGCAGTTCCGGGAAGTGGCCCGGGATTCGAGCATTCCCAACCTGGACGCCTCCCTGGCGAAGATTGTGCCCGGCTTCAAGTTCTCACCGTTCGGGTCCGGGAACCTGCTGATTGCCAATGACATCGAGAACATCATCGGCAGCAAGGGTCGGACCACGGTCCGATTCGCGCCGGGAGCGAAAATCCGCGGGACGCTGACTTCGCAGGGCAAGGGCCTGGTGCTGGATTACTCGGCCTTCACGACCGCCAGCCCCGACACCTCCGCCACGGATCGGGCTGGGGTCGCGGTGAACCTGTCGAATGCCGATTTCGATCTCCTCCAGTTGATCCGCAACCAGTTGGGGGGCTCCCTGGCACCCACGGCGTCACTTGTGAATTCCCTGGGGGCGACCGTGCCGGCGTTCAATGTTTCGTTCGGTGGCGCAGACGCCGTGGGCGGATCGCGATTCTTCGGGATCGACGACCTGATCGCGCTGGGAGTCGGGGTCGACGGCCTCGCGTTGTACGGGGTGGGGGGGGGGACCGCGATCAAGGATTCGCCCCGCGATGACGTCCTGACCGGGAACCAGAAGGACAACTCGTTCACCCTGACCGGAGGGGCCGACACGCTGGATGGCAAAGCTGGTTTCGACACGGCGTCCTTCAGTGTCGACAGCCTGAAGAACCGGGTCCTGACGGCAGTCCTGCCACCGACCGACGGCCGGGGTAACGGCACAAACGCGTCGTACGCCTATTACTCGCAGCCGCGGGAATTCATCGAGAGCGACGCGGCGAACCGGATCGCCCAGGAGCTCACCAACCCGTCCCAAACGTCGGTCTACAGGCCCCTCGGGGCCGCGGTCGTCGTGTCCCGATCGGATGGCACAGCCCCTCCTTCGTCCCAACTGAGAGTTGAGTTCAGCACGCTCGCCGTTGCCGAGACTCCCGTCGCGGGCGACGAATGGACCGTGTCGTGGACCGCCACCGCGGGAGACCCCACCCCCAGGGTGTTCAGCGTCACAGTCGCCCCGGGAACGACCCTGACGAAAGCAGCCCTGGCCGAAGAACTCAAGCAGCGGATTCACGGAGTTGCCGGCTATGAGTGCACAATCGTGGGGACCGACCCCCCCACGCTCAACATCAAGAACACATCGCCCGATGTGCGGTTTACCCCGGTGCTGGAACTGCGGCGACAGCCCGGGCCAGCCAACATCCGGGTGCTGGATGTGACGGGCGTCCCGGTCGTGGGCGAAACCTGGACGGCCACCCTGCCAGACGGGTCAGGAGGGAGTCCCCGCCAGTTCAACTTCAAGGTCGAAGTGGCGGACAGGGCGCGGACCATCGAGGGCTTGGCTGCCAGGATCGCGAGCGACTCTGGGGGGCAGTATACGGCGTGGGCCACCACGATCGGTGGCGACGTGAAACTCGCAATCGCCGCCAGCGGCCCGGGCATGTTCACTCCCGAGCTGAAGAGGGGGGATCTCGTGATCGGGCAGGTGAGCTCGGCGACTGTCGATGGTGTGATGGTCGTTCTGCCCACCAGTGCAAACATCCGCACCTGGAGCGTCGAATCGGCTGGAAGGACGTCGACCGTGGATCGCCCCATCTCGCGGCCCGTGACCGACCTGTTCGTGATCGACTCGGGGAATCCGGGCGAGCTGCTGCTTGATGTGCTGAGGAACGATCGGGGCCTGGAGGCCGTTCCCGCCGGCTACACCCTGCAGGTCACGGGGTTGCCCGGCCACGCCACGCCGACGGTCGATGCCGGCGGCCGAAAGGTGAGATTCACACCCAGCCAGATGGGTGACTTTACCAAGTTCCAGTACCGGCTGGAGCGGACGGGTGGCGCGAATACCCTGTCGACGACGGTCTACGTGGTCAAGAACGCGAAGATCGACGATGTGCGACGGTCCAGCACCGCTGACGCCGAGCTGCGGGAGATGCTGAATTCGCTGACCAGGCTGACGAGCATTGAGGCCTTGACCGGCCGACAGGATGCGAATGATGTCTTCGTGGCCACCGGGAACCGAGACACGTTTCGATTTTCCCTCGACAACCCCGGCGCGAAACGTCCGACACTGGGGAACGATCTGATCTACCGGGACGAGAGCCAGACCGACCAGGACCTGATCGATTTTTCCGGGCTCAATGCGGCGTTCTACAGCGTGACTGTGGATCAAAAAACCAACCAGGGCTTCCTGCAGCAGAGCTCCACGAGCTCCACGAGCTCCACGATCTACACGATCAGGAATCGCAACGACCAATCGGTGGTGGGCACGGTGACCATCATTGGCAACCAGAATGTGGTTCACCGCGCGCCCAGCGGATCGACTTCGGGCGGCCTGTTCGCGAAGCTCAACTCGTTTCGCTTCCGCCAGTCCACGGGGAACAACGCCGAGGGAGATGTCGATGCAGGTGGCGGCACGGGAGGGGCCATCGACCAGGACGACGCCGAGGCCATGTACGCCGAAGCGGTTCGCCGCTGGCGGAACGTGCTTCCCGCGTCCGTGGACTCCTCGATTCTCGACACGGCCCAGATCGTGGTCACCGACCTGCCGGGGAATGTGCTGGGGCAGGTCAGGGGGCGGACCGTCTACGTGGATGCCAGCGGTGCCGGGCGGGGCTGGTACGTCGACCCAAGTCCGGGGGATGACGTCGAATTCCCCAGGCAGCTCGACGCGGCCACCTGGTCGGTCGAGCCAGGCACCACCACGGATGTGGCGGCCTTCGACCTGTTGACGCTGCTGAAGCACGAGGCGGGTCACCTGCTGGGACTAAGGGATGAGACGACCGGCGATCCGAATCGACTGATGTTCGGCCGGCTGAGCCCGGGATTGCGAAAGCTGCCAGTGGTGAACCCCGGGGATTTCCCATCGGGGGGTCCGGTGGATGGGTTCACCGGGGCCGAGGACCCAACGCCGCGCGATGAATTCGCAACTGGCCTGACCCACCTCGGGACCTGGGCCAACACCCATCTCGCTTCGAAGCTGCAGGTGGCGATGCAGTCCGAAACCGCCCCGCACAGCCCGCTGGCGGTCCCGTACGTGGGCCAGGTGGTGATGCAGGGGGATCGGGAGGTGGTGATTCCACGTCACCTGGCCGACCTGTGGAACGTGTCTGACGATCGAATCCTGAACCGGGTCGCGGCGCTCAGGTCGTCGCTGGTGGCGCAGTTCGACACGACCAACCCGGTCACGGTCGAAGATTTGATCGACAACGTGCGGGTGGATGGCCAGGGGGTGCTGTCTCCGGGGAACTCGAGCAATCCCTACGAGTTCGTGGTCTCTCTCCCGATCTCGACTTTCCAGGCCCAGGCACCGCTGACCTTCCAGGGAACCCGGCTGGAGGAGCAGTTGTTCCTGAGTTCCACGGGGAACGCCGCCGTGGTGAATGTCGATGCCAGCCTGACCCTGACCTTCACCATGGGTCTCGACGCACAAGGGAGTTTTTACGAGCGTGACGCGCGGCTGGAGGGGACCCTCAAGCTGGGGGCGGACAACCCGATTCGCGTGCCCGTCAAGCTGGGGCCGCTGGCACTCACCCTGCAGGAGGGCCGCCTGGCCCTCGACATGCGGTACACGGTGGGGGCGTCACAGCTGATGGACAGCGACCAGTTGGCGCATGCCGACGGCTCATCCATCGACCTGGCGGCGATCGGCGACGGGGTCGAGTACGACCTGAGTTACCCGCTGACCCCGGCGGGCTTCCTCGCCGACCTGAGCAACGCCCGGGTGGTGGTCAATGGCGGGTTCCGGGGCTCGGTCCCCGAGGGCTCGTCCATCGAAGGACTGTTCGGCGATATGACGACCAGGTTCGCCGCGAACGGGCTGGGCACGCTGCTGGATTTCAACAAGGTCAGCCTGGATGCGGTGCTGGACGCGGTCATCGATGTGCTGTCGAGTCTCGCGACCGACGACGGGGCTGCCCAGCAGCAACTGCCGCTGATTGGGAAGAGCGTGTCGGAGCTGCTGGGGACCGGGGGGACCGACCTGATCCGGACAGTGCGGAACGGTCTCACCGGGCTGAAGGGGACGCTGCAGAACATCCAGGAGCTGGAACGGACGCTGAACTTCAAGCTGGCGGAGTGGCTTGAATCGAGCCAGTTTGGATCGCTCACGAAAGCCGAGATCGACCAGGTTTACCATGAACTGGCGGTGGTGTTCCCGCGGTTCACCGCCGAGACAACTGCGGACGAACTGGCGGTGGCCCTGGCGGCGACCCCGACTCCCGCGGCGGGGGACCTGTGGCGGGTGGCCCTGGCCGATTGGCCCGCGCCATTCACCCACGTCGTGGGCGGCCAGGCGAACGCCCAGACTTTCCCGGCGGTCGCGGGAGGGCTGGCCAGCCAGATCAACGGGAACGCAACCGGCCCGCGGTACGCGGCGGTGGCGCACAGCGAGGGGACCCGGCTGGTGATCAGCCGGCTGGATGGCGTGGCGTTCACCCCGATTCCCTCGGTCGTGGGGACCGGACTGCTCACGGCACTGTCGGCGCAGCCCGCCAGCAAGGTGCTGAACCTGGCGGGAACGCCCGTGCGGGGCGACACCTGGCGGGTCAGCCTGCCCGGAGTCGAGACTCCCTGCGAATTCGTGGTGGGGACGAACCGGAGTGCGGCGTCGGCCCTGGCGGTGGCGCGGGGACTGGCTGACCTGGTCAACGCGATCCCCGGGCCACAGTACGTGGCTGCGGTGATTGAGTCGGCGGCGACCGCCCAGCTGGTGATCAGCCGTCTCAACGGGGAGGCGTTCACCCCGCAGCACTCCATCCTGAGGGACGCGGAACCGATCTCAACGGCCGGTTCGATGACCATCGGGACGGATGCGCCCAGCACACGGGTCCTCGCTCTCGCCGACTACCAGACGCTGCTGGCTTACCGTGACCTGGTGGCGTCGCTGGAGCCGCTGGCGACATACCAGTTGACCGCGGGTTCGAGCGACCAGGAGATCGCGGAGCGGCTGGTGGCCGAGAACGGCGCGACCGACCGCTATGCGAGCCTGAGGAGTGCCCGCGACCTGGTGGCCGGGAGTCCGGAATTCACGTCGGCGTGGCGGCAGTTGAGTGAATACCAGTTTGACGAGAATACTCCCGCCGCAACCATCACCGCGGCGCTTTCCCAGGGTGGCGCGAAGGAACTGGCGAAACGGGCCCTCGAGTTTGTGAAGGGGGAGCTGGCGAAACAGCCCGACGAGGGGGTGCTGAACACGGCCGCGCGGAACCTGCTGACCAATTTCCTGAAGGGGAATGGAATCGACCTGGACGCGACCGCCGAACAGGTTGACGCCGCGTTCGACAGCAGTGCCAAGGTCGCGGCGTTGACCGCCGCCCAGGGAGTGATCAACGGCGCCGCGCCCCACCTCGTGGCGGCGCACCGCCAGCTGCGGGCCAGTGGGCTGGATCTCTTCTCCGGAGACCTGGCGATCGCGTCGAAACTGATCGACGAGACCCTGTACGCCGAGCTGCGGTACCACCGCTCGGCGCTGTCGGTGAACGAGCCGCAACTGGCGGCGGCCGAGGAGACGCTGGCGAGCATCGAACTGACAGGCGATGTGGACGATGCGCAGGTGGCCCGGGCAGTGATCGACACGGCGCCCGGTTCCCGCTTCGCAGTCTGCCTGGGTCACCTGGAAAAATTCCGGCAGTACTCGCAGAACCGGCTGTTCGCGATCAGCTACACCGGGG
>CAIUHT010000778.1 GCA_903898975.1 uncultured Planctomycetaceae bacterium | reverse complement strand
GTCGTGGGCAATCAGTTCGTACAGCATCAGGCTCAGGCGGGGGCTGCCCCCCGTCATCCGATACAGGGCCCTCAGCTTCGGTTGCAGCTCCTCCAGGTCGTTCAGCAGGTCGTGGCGTTGCTCCCACTGCAGGTTTCGACGGATCAATTCCAGCGTTTCCTCCTCGCTGAGCTGGTCGAGCAACTGGACGTCGAAGAAATCGTAAAACGGCTGTTGATGGTCCGAAATGCCCCCGAAGTGCAACGGGGCTGTCGCAATCAGCAGGCAGCCATTGTCCTCCATGAAGAATCCCCGCAACGCCGCGACATGCCGGGAATCCCTCAGTTGCTGCTCAAAAACCTGGTTGAGGTTTTCCAGCATGATGATCAGGCACTGCTGGCGGTCCCGTCGGCGCTGGCGAATCGCCGGCACCAGCGTGTCCACGATCAGCTCATCACGCTCCTCGGTCGCCAGTCGCTCGTGTAGCTCGGCCCAGCGCGGTTCCCCGGGCAGGGTGTCGCGCAGAATCTCGCAGAGAATCAGCAGGAAATCTCCGAACGACAACAGTCGATTCGATTCCTCTGGGAAGCGGACGACGTGGTAGGCCCCGCTCAGATCGGAATTCTCATGGACTTCGTCTTCGAGCAGCGACAACAGGTGCGTCTTGCCAATGCCCCGCGGCCCGATGAACAGGAAGTGATGTTTTGGCTTCCGCCCGATTCCCCGGCGGAGTGTCTCCAGGGCGTCCTGCACCAGCGTGCTCCGCCCGACGGTGATGCTGCGACGATGCAGGCTTCCGGTGAGCCCGGCTCGATACAGGCCCAGGTGCGACGCGGGCAGCATCTCAGGCATAGTACTTCCTCCACCACGACTTCAGCAGGCCGCTGCTGAAATCGTAAAGACTCCCGTCCGGCGAATCGGCCCGGATTTCCGAAACGTAGAAGTCGTTCTCGAGATCGCGCAGCAGCTGGTTGAACAGCTGCCGGCGTTCGTATTCGGGATGAGTGGCTCCGCGCTCATGCAGCACACGGTCGAAGTGCTGCTGCAGGCTCGATCGGCCCAGCCCCTCTTCGCTGACACTCAGTTTCGCCAACAACGCATAGGCCGCCGAACGTTTTGGGTCCTCGTAGTATTGCTGGATTCGGGAATAGAAGTGCTGCAGCTTGTCGCGGGCCGCACTGCTGACAATCAGCTCCTCGAAACACTGCTGGACATCGGCGACAAGCACCCGGCGATTTTTGCGTTTCCACCAGCGATAGAGATTCTGGGTGATCATCTGCAGGAAGTACGGCACGGGACGACCCAGCAGCCGAGCCACCTGGTTGGGAACCTCCGTGTCGAACTCGACACTTCGTTCCGTCAGCATCCGCTTGACAAACTCTGCGACCTGGGAGTCAGTCAGCACCGGCAGGCTCTCGTCATGGAAGGCGTTGATCAGGTCGAGGGCGTCGAGCGAATCAAGGGTGCTCGAAAGATTGACCGATCCCCCCAGCAGCCAGCGGAGATTGTCCTGCCTGGGACGGGGATTGACACAGTGGCCTCTCAGCCAACCGAGAAACGGGCGGACAAGGTCCGGATGTTTCCGCCGCATGTTCACGATCAGATCGGGGAATTCGTCAACGATGAACAGCAGCTTGTGACCGGAGCGACGGGTGAGCTGGAAGAATTCCCTGTCGCCGAACTCCCTCCAGCCGTCCGGTCCGGAGGGGAGCTGTTCCCGCAGCGCGACCTTGAAACCAGCGACATCCACCTCCTCGAGACGCTCGAGCACCGGCCCGATCCAGCCGACCGCCGACTGGAACACGGTACGAAAGAGGTTGGGGTGTTTCGCGTGGAACGCGTCCAGCAAAGTCAGCAGGAATTCGTTGGGGTGGTCGAGATCCTGGACGAAGACGGAGACCGGGGTGAACCCATCGCGCGGTCGAGCCGCAAGATGGTCCATCACACTGGTCTTCCCGGTTCGTCTCGGAGCCGAAAGCAGAACATGCTCCCCCCGAAGGATCTCCCACAGGCGGTCAATGAACTCATCACGAAACCAGAGATCCTCCGGTTCCATGGGTGAGCCGGTATAGAAATCGGTCATTTCAGCAGGTCTCCAGCATCCGAGTTGTACAACACGATTGTTGTATTAGTATATGGCCATCGGTTGAGTTGTACAACAGAAATGTTGGTTAATAGTGAAAAGCGTTGGGTAAGGCAGGGTCGAAAAAGTGGATGTTTATGTCCATGGCCGAGTTGGCCGAGCTTGAATCAGAGGGGGGCGAGGCGGGGAAGGGAACCAATCGGATCCTCCCCCGGCCCAGCCAAAACTGCCTGAGAATGAAAGGCG
>CAIUHT010000777.1 GCA_903898975.1 uncultured Planctomycetaceae bacterium | reverse complement strand
CTGGTGGCGGGCCGGGAGATCCTGGCGGGCCCATCACCCGACTCGCCCGCCCCGATTCGAGTCCCCCTGGCCACCCTGTTCGACGAACGGGCCCTCAAGCGGCATGGTGTTTCCACCGCGCAACTTCCCGCCGGAAGTCGCGTCTTGTTCCAGGAACCCCGGCTGTGGGACCGCTACTGGCCCCACCTCCTCGGAGGAATTGCGCTGCTGGGCTTGCAGACAGCGCTCATTCTGTCGCTGATCAACCAGTTGCGCCGGCGTCGCCGGGCCGAGCAGATTGTCGCCGAACAGCGGGAGCAGTTGACGCACGCCGGTCGCGTCTCGACGCTGGGGCAATTCGCCGCCTCCCTGGCCCATGAATTGAGCCAGCCCCTCGGATCCATTCTGAATAATCTCGAAGTCGCCGAGCAGTTGTTGCGGCGAGATGACTCAGCGGTCGCCCCGGAACTGCGTGAGATTGTCGCCGACATTGTGAGCGACGAACGCCGGGCGGGAGCGGTCCTCGACCGGATTCGGGCGCTGGTGCGGAGGCAGCGATTCACGGCGGGGCCCGTGGAGCTGCCCAACCTGGTTCGCGGGGTCCTGGCCCTCGCCGGTCCACGGCTGGAGGCCAGCCGGATTGCGGTCTCGGTGCAGTGCGACCCAAGCCTTCCCCGGGTGGCGGGGGACGAGATCCTGTTGCAGCAGCTGCTGTTGAACCTGCTGGCCAACTCAGCCGAGGCATTGCGGCCTGGAGGAGGCGCGCTGGCAGCGGACGGTGGGGAGGAAACGGGGCAATATCGCGAGGCCCAGCCGATCGTGATTCGCGCCCAGCGGGACGGCGACGGGGTGGAACTGGCGGTGATTGACAAGGCCGGAGGTGTGGCCGAAAGTGTGCAGGACGCGATGCTGGAGCCGTTCGTCACGACGAAGCGGGAAGGCCTGGGGATGGGGCTCTCGATCGTGCGGTCGATTGTCGAACAGCACGAGGGAGAGCTGAGGGTGGAGAATGAGCCAGGTCGGGGAGTGACCGTGCGGGTCAGGCTCCCGGCCTGGAAACAGGGGAGAGACTGATGGTCGCCGTGGTGCACCTGGTGGATGATGACGAGCTGTTTCTGCGGAGCATGACCCGCAGGCTGCGCAGCCACGGTTATCTCGTGCTGGCACACGACTCGGTGGCGAGCTTCCTGGCGAACCGTGATCCGCACGCGCCGGGGTGTGTGCTGGCTGACCTGCAGATGCCCAAGCTGGATGGCTTCGACCTGCAGGAGACGCTGGCGAAGTCGGACAACCCCTTGCCGGTGGTGTTCGTGACCGGCAAGGGGGATATTCCCGCGACCGTCAGGGCGATGCGGGGCGGGGCGGAAGACTTCCTGACCAAGCGGGTGCAGACCCCGGAGCTGGTGGATGCGATTGAGCGGGCGATTGCGCGCGATCTCAAGGAACGGGAGACCCGCGGGCGACAGACCGAGGCGCGGCGAAAGATCTCGCGCTTGAGTGATCGCGAAATCCAGATGCTGCTGGGGATTGTGAAGGGGATGCAGAACCGCGAGATGGCCGAGGCGTATGCGATGTCGGAGCGGACGGTGAAGTTCCACCGGACCCAGCTGACCCGGCGACTCGACATCACCGCCGCAGTCGACCTGACCCGTCTGGTGCAGGATGCGGGGATTACGCTGGAAGAGCTGACCCGCATGGCGGCGAACGCCCGCCCCGGGCCACGCCAGGCCTGAGCACCGCGAGCGCGGTCACGATCGGCCCGGCTGCGTTGCCGGCACAGTGATGCTCGCGGCATTGATGCCCGGCGGACCCGATCTGCCGTCACCAGCACATTCTCGGCACGCCGCCCGTGGGGCCCGCGCAGCGTCAGATCCACGCCCGCTCGAAGCCGTCGAAGGCGGTTCCCGAGTGCCCCCCGGACACCACAAACAGGTCGGCACCCAACCCCCCCCG
>CAIUHT010000776.1 GCA_903898975.1 uncultured Planctomycetaceae bacterium | reverse complement strand
TCGGGCTACGATGGCACGCGGATCAATCGCGTGCGCCTGGGGTACGCCACATCGGACGATGGCATCCACTGGCACCGGCATCCCCACAACCCCATCGATGCCGACGACTGGATCGAAGACCCCGTGGTCGTGCGCGACGGAAAGACGTTGCACCTGATCGCCGAGGGACGCGATGACCAGCCTCACCGATTCACCTCGACCGACGGGCTGACGTGGCACCGCCAGGGAGGGCTGGACGTCCGCCGCGTCGACGGCCGACCGGTCGAATCGGGGCCGCTGGGAACGCCGACGGTGATCCGGACCGCCGAGGGCTGGAACCTGCTGTATGAACGCCGGGATGCCGGGGTCTGGCTCGCCCGCTCGCCCGACCTCCGCCGCTGGACCAACGTCCGCGACGAACCGGTACTCACCCGCGACCCCGAGGGCCCCGACTCGGTGATGATCGCCCTGAACCAGGTGCTCGAATATCGGGGGAAGTATTACGCCTACTATCACGGAACCCGCTCGCCCCAGCGTCCCCGGCTCTGGACAACCAACGTCGCGGTCTCGGACGATCTCATCACCTGGCGGAAGTACCCGGGCAA
Source organism: uncultured Planctomycetaceae bacterium (assembly GCA_903898975.1). GTDB lineage: Bacteria > Planctomycetota > Planctomycetia > Planctomycetales > Planctomycetaceae > UBA10511. Next base: position 5,660 of record CAIUHT010000776.1, on the reverse strand, counting down.
TCCACTGCTGCCGGAAGCCGAGAACAAGTCGAGTGGCCTCGTCGTCTTCGACGGCGAACGCTTTCGCCTCTACACCATGCACGAACGAGTGGACCTGCACTGGGGGGAACGCCCCGCCCGCTGACCGGTTCCAGCCAGGCACGCAACTCTTGGCCTTCGGGCCTAACACTGGGTCGCCCTGCTGAGCCGTGATTCCCCCCGCGCGTCCGCAGCCTGCCGCCGAACAGCGTAGGGCCGGTGGCACCAGCCCGGTGGTCGAGTTCGCCCCGAGGGTCGCCGGGCCGGCGAGCGGGAAAATGCCGTGCGGCACAATTCCACTGGAGTGTTCGGCCCCGTGGGAGGGTTGGCAGGGCTGATGTTCCGGGCGCGAACGGGTAAGATTCCAAGATGTTCACTGGACTTGTGGAAGGCTTGGTCAAGGTTCGCAGCGTGGTTCCGGAAGGGACCGCCCGGCGATTGTGCGTCGAACCGCTCCCGCAGGCGGGGGACGTGGTCCTGGGGGAAAGCATCGCCCTCAATGGCTGCTGCCTCACGCTGGTTTCTACGGCAGACGGGGGCTGGTGGTTTCAAGCCGGGGCCGAGACGCTGGCCCGCACCAACCTGGGCGAACTCCGACCGGGCGACCCCGTGAATGTCGAACGGGCACTCCCGGCGAATGCCCGCCTGGGAGGGCACTTTGTGCAGGGGCACATCGACGGGGTCGGGCAGGTCGAACGCATCGACGTCGATGGCGAGTGGCGGACCTTCTGGTTCGCGGCCCCCCCCGAGCTGTGCCGGGGGATGGTCTCGAAGGGCTCGATCGCCGTCGATGGCGTCAGCCTCACACTGGTCGCCGTCGAGGCGGCGCGGTTCAGCGTGATGCTCATACCCCACACGCTGCAGGTGACCACGCTGGGGGTGCGAACCGTGGGCAGCCGGGTGAATCTCGAAACCGACATCCTGGGCAAATACGTGCAGCGCCTGCTGGAGACCGGGGGGAGCAGCGGGGGACTTCCGGGACCTCTCGGGAGACTGCCCGATGCCCGAAGCTGAACGCCAGACCGGGACCAAGCTGCGGGAGTTGCTGACAGCCCACGGGCTGAACCCCCGACACGACCTGGGGCAGAACTTCCTGGTCGATCTGAACCTGCTCGAGTGCGTGGTCGCGGCGGGCGAACTGGGGCCCGACGACGTGGTGCTCGAGGTGGGGACCGGGACCGGAGGGATGACCGCCTTTCTCGCCGAGCGGGCGAAGCGGGTCATATCGGTCGAGATCGACCCGAACGTGCACGCGCTGGCCCGCGAGAAACTGGCGGCTTTCGATAACGTCACGCTGTTGTGCACCGACGTGCTTGCGACCAAGAACCGGCTCGCCCCGGAGGTGGTGGCCGAACTCGACCGCTGGGCTCCCGCGGGTTCGCCCGGGCCCAAGCTGGTGGCCAATCTGCCCTATGCGGTCGCCACCCCGGTGATTGGCAACCTGATCGCCGAGGAGCGCGAGTGGCCCCTGCTGGTGGTGACGGTGCAGTGGGAGCTGGCCGAGCGGATGCGAGGGCAGCCCGGCACCAACGACTACGGGGCGCTGTCGGTCTGGCTGCAGTCGCAATACGAGGTCGAGGTGCTGCGGCGGCTGGGGCCGGGGGCGTTCTGGCCGAGGCCGAAGGTCGATTCCGCCATTGTGCGACTGAGGCTCAAGCCCGCGGCACGAGCGGGGCTGGGAGACCGAGGGGCGTTTCTCGAGCTGATCCGCCGGCTGTTTCAGCAGCGGCGGAAGGTGCTGCGGAAGGTGCTGCTGTCGCAGCCCGACCTGGGGCTGGACCGGACGGTGGCCGAGCGGGTGCTGGAGGAGTGCGGCCTGACAGGCGAGGTGCGGGCCGAGGAGGTCGCGGTGTCGCGACTGGTCGAGTTGTCGCTGCGATTGCAGGCGCGAGGGGCGGGGGAGGGAAAACCTGCTACAATGCCGTCCTCACCCGAAATTGGCTCAAGTGCCATGGACGCGACCCGGGAGGCCGAGGGGGAAGCTCCGGGGACGTGAGTGCGATGGGCGGCGGTGAGTGCGGGGGGTGAGTTTGAAGTGTGGGGCGGGGTCCAGCGGGGCCCTGGCGGGCTGGCGGAAGAATTCATCAACGGGAAACTGGGTCACGCGGGCAAGATGGGCAAGCAGACCGGAGGTCGGGGGATGGAAGATCGGATCGTGTATCGCGGGATGACGTTCGATGACGTGCTGCTGGAACCAGCGTACAGCGAGGTGATGCCCTCGTCGGTCGACGTGGCAACCCGGCTGACCCGGAACATCGGGCTGAATGTGCCGATCATGTCCAGCCCGATGGACACGGTGACCGAGAGTGAGATGGCGATTGCCCTGGCGCAGGAGGGGGGCATCGGGATCATCCACAAGAACATGCGGGCCGAGCAGCAGGCGCTCGAGGTCGACCGCGTGAAGCGGAGCGAGCACGGGGTGATTGTGGACCCGGTGACGCTCCCTCCCGACGCGTCGGTCGGGGCGGCGTGCGAGATTATGGACTCGCGGAACATTGGGGGGGTGCCCATCACCGAGAACGGTCGGCTGCGGGGCATCCTGACCCGGCGGGACCTGCGGTTCCTGGAATCGCGCGAGACACGGATTTCGGCGGTGATGACCAAGGACAAGCTGGTCACCGCCCCGGAAAACACCAGCCTGCAGGAAGCTCAGCGGATTTTGCGGGAAAATAAGGTCGAGAAACTTTTGCTGGTTGACGAAGATTACCAGTTGAAGGGATTGATCACGATCAAGGACATCGACAAGAACCTGCGGTTCCCGCATGCCTGCAAAGACTCGCGGGGTCGCCTGCGGGTTGGAGCCGCGGTCGGTGTTCAAGACTACAGCCGGATCGAACAACTGATCGACAAGGGGCTGGATGTGGTGGTGGTCGACAGCGCCCACGGCCACACCCGGAACGTGATTGAGACCGTCAAGGAGATCAAGCGGCGTTGGCCGACGATCGACGTGATCGCCGGGAACGTGGCCACGACCGAAGGAGCGGAAGCGCTGCTGCGGGCGGGGGCCGACGCGATCAAGGTGGGAATTGGCCCCGGCTCGATCTGCACGACGCGGATCATCTCGGGGGTGGGGGTGCCGCAGTTGACTGCGGTCGCCAACGCCGCCCGGGCGGTGGTCGATTCCGATGTCCCCATCATCGCTGATGGGGGCATTCGATTCAGTGGAGACATTACCAAGGCACTCGCCGCCGGCGCCCACGCAGTGATGCTGGGGGGGCTGTTGGCGGGGCTGGCGGAAAGCCCGGGCGAACTCATCCTGTACCAAGGCCGCAGCTTCAAGCAGTACCGGGGAATGGGTTCCCTGGGGGCCATGGTGCAGGGGAGTGCCGACCGATACCGGCAGTCCGTCTCGGGAGACGACCCCAAGAAGGCCACGAAACTGGTCCCCGAGGGGGTCGAGGGGCGTGTCCCCTACAAAGGCAACCTGCACCAGTTTCTCTATCAGCTCATCGGTGGACTGCGGGCTGGCATGGGGTACTGCGGCGTCAGGTCGATTGCGGAACTGCGCACGGAAGCGAAATTCATTCAGGTCACACCGGCCTCGGTGAGGGAGAACCACCCGCATGACATCGTCATTACTCAAGAAGCACCCAACTACACCGCGGAACACGTCGACACCCGCTGACCGGCGGGCCGGCTGGCTCCTGGTGGGCAGCTTGTTGCTGACCGGTGTCTGCTCAGCCACCCTGCAGGCCGCCCCCCCGGGGTCGGCCAACCCCCCCGCGGCACCAGCCCGCACCCTCCACCCCGCCCAGCGCAAGCTGAGCCCGCTCGCCACTCTCCCAACACTGCAGCGACCGGCCCCCACTCACACCCCCATCGCCAAATCGGGCACCCCCGCCGCCAGCCCGGCGGGGACCGCGACCGCCAAGCCGGTCGCCTCGTTCGTCCCCCCGGCTCCCGCTCCCGAGGCGGCCCCCGCCTCGACTCTGCCTGGAGTGGCCACCGTCGAGGGCCGCGTCGCCGCCCCCGCCCCGCAGACCGCCAACGTGCGGTCCACCGGTCGCCTGCCCGCTGACAACGGCCCGACCGACTCGGCCGCCCCCCGGGGCTACCGCACCGCGCCCCAGGTGGCCGCGGCGGCCTACCCCCCGAAGGCCCCTCCCGCCGACGCCGTCTACGCTGGCGAGCCCAACCCCATCCAGTTGGCGGGTGCCGAGGAAGAAGAGGTCGATCGTCCCACGCTCCCGAGCGCCGAGGCTTCCACCCCCAGCGCCCTCGAGCCCACCCCCGCTCGAGACTACGAAGGTCCTGCCTCCGAACGCCCCTTCAAGCGGATCCAGGAGATCTTCCCGCATTACGACTACGCCCCCGATGCGGCGACGCGACGGTGCGACAATCTCTGCCCCCGGCCTGATGGCTCGGACTGCCCCGAGTGTCGCAACGATCCTGACCTCCCCATCGACGAGCAGTGCCCCGAATGCCCGGTGGAGCGCCGGTTGACCGAGGTCGACCCGCACTCCAGCCAGGTCGCCGCGACCGGTCGCCGGAACTTCCAGCAGGTCAACTACTGCTGGGAACCGAGCAACCTCTACCACTTCCCCATTTACTTTGAAGACTTCTGCCTCGAGCGGTACGGGCACACCCGCCATCACCTGCTCCAGCCGGTGGTGTCGAATGGACTGTTCGCCGCCCAACTGCTGGGTCTGCCGTACCAGATGACCATCGACCCGATCTGCAAGAAGCGGTACGTCCTGGGGTGGTACCGCCCGGGCAGCTACGTCCCCTACACCTACCACCAGGTGCCGTGGAACACCGAGGCGGCTGTCGTGCAGGGAGCCGCCGTGACCGGTGGCTACTTCCTGTTCGCCCCCGCTGTCAGCCCGTAACAACCGCTCGACTGGTCGCCGGTCCAGACCCCACCCGGGACGGTCGTCGACCCGCCGCTGCTGACCTCACAGGGCCAGCCAACCACTTGTTGGCTGGCCCTGTCTGTTTGATGGAGCTTCCCCGGTGGACCCGGCCGCCCAGGGGGGCCCAGACCCGACGAACATGGCAGGCGGAACACGGCTTCGCGCCGCCGCGTCCCGCCCCTCCGCGAGCCACTGCGAGGGCTCTGCCCGCGCCCGTGCCAGCCCGCTGGGCTTGCATGCGGGGCCGCGACCGATCAGTGTGAACAGACCGCCCGGTGCAGCCAAGCGCGGGTTCTACCACGGCTCTCCCTCCCCCCCGGCTTTGTCGCCGTGACCGACCAGTTCCCCGCCTCACGCCCCGCGCCTCAGCCCCCTGGCTCGACCACGACGCACCCCGTCGAGACCGGGTGGGGGGACCGCTTCTTCTGGGGAGGCTACACCCTGAGTGCCCTCGGCTTTGTGCTGGGCGAATGGGTGGCGGGGGGCTTTGAGCAGGGGCCGGTCCACTGGCTGCTCGCCGCTCCCGCAGACACGCTGGTCAGCCTGCTGCTGCTGCTCTGCGGTCCAATCGCCTGGCGAACTCAACGCACCCGGCGCGGTGCTGCGTCCCCCCGTGCGGTGGCGTCGGCGTCTTCCTCCCGCGACACCGCTCCCTCAGACTTCGCGCAACCAGTCGGTGTCGAGTCGGCACCACGCGATCCCCTGTGGGGCTGGGCGCTCCCGCTGGTCGTCGCCCTGTCACTGGGGGTCTGCTGGTGGTCCGCCGGGCCCCTCCGCGGGCTGCCTCCC
>CAIUHT010000775.1 GCA_903898975.1 uncultured Planctomycetaceae bacterium | reverse complement strand
GCGTTAACAGGGCGGCTTGGTGGCAGGGCGACTGGTCGAGCCCTCTACCGGTCGAGCTTTCTACTTGTTGAGGGAGTGGGGAGACAGGGCTTCGAGCCCCTCCCAGAGAGCGCTGCCAACCCGGACCAGCGTGGCTCCCTCTTCGATTGCGACCTCGAAATCGCCGCTCATCCCCATCGACAGGTCCCGCAAGGGCCACGCCGGGACCTGCTCCCGCAGCCTGTCGCGCAGCTCACGCAACCCGCGAAACACTCCCCGCGACTCCTCGGGGAGATCACTGTGCGGGGCCATGGTCATCAGCCCCTCGATCGACAGGTGCGGTGTGGCGGGAGCGGCCCCGGCGACGGCCAAGAGCTCGGCCGGTGTGAAGCCGTGCTTCTGCGCCTCACCCGAAATGTTCACCTCGAGCAGAACAGGCAGTGTGCGCTGACAGGTGGCGGCCTGTTTCTCGAGCGTCTCGAGCAGTCGCACTGAATCGACCGAGTGAACCACGGCGGCGTGCCGGGCGGCGAGCTGGGCCTTGTTCCGCTGCAGTGTTCCAATCAGGTGCCAGCGGACAGTCTCGGGAAATTCGCCAGCCCGGCTGGCGAGTTGCTGGGGGCGGTTTTCCCCCCAGTCGAGTTCCCCCAGCGAGAACAGTTCCCGCATCCACGCCGGTTGGGCGTACTTGGTCACCGCCACCAGGCGGACCGCACTCACGGGCCGCTGGGCACGCTGGCAGGCGAGTTCCATCCGTTGCCGCACGGCTCGCACGTTCTCTTCGAGACGCTGTCGCAACCCAGACTCAGGCATGGCACGCACCGTGGTGGCACAGAAGCAAACGACCAAAGCCGGCGTGAGAGGGGACTCCGCGATCGCTCCAAGAGCAGCGGCCGGTTGCTGGGAATGAATGATAGGCGAACAGGAGGCTGGGCGTCGGGGCGCTGAACCCGGAAGAGCGTATCGGTCGTTGGACGTGGTGGCGGGCGGACAGGGCCCTGGCAAGTCAAGGTGGCGGGAACGAACGCCGGCGGGATGACGCTGAGACAAGCCTGGGCGGATCTCGATTGGGGCCGTCAGCGATTCGAGCTCTGCAGCGATCGGGCGTCGGGGTGATCCGGCGTGTTGATGATCAGGCGCTTTGGTGGTGGGCCGCGTCAGCGATTGGAGGGCGGGGCCGGGCGGGGGCCACGCGTTGGGGGGCGTGCCCCCTCGTTGATTGGTGGGCCGTCCCCTTGGGGGCCTCGCGCGGCCAGGTTGGGCAGATAGCCCAGTTCGGCCTGTTCGAAGCGGGTGCGGTCTTCCTCGTCAGCCCGCAGTCGATCGAGCAGCAGGTCGAGCGATTGCCGGACTCGCTCGCGGTCGGCGAGGCTGGCGTCGTCCCAGGAAAGCAGCAGCACCACCAGGCTCTTGGGTTCGGGCAGCCCGCGGGCGAACCGCACGAGATCGCCCGCCAGCGCCGTGGTCTCTTCGGCCCGGAAAGTCTGTTCATTCCCGAGGGCAGTGATTCGACAGGCTCCCGACTCGGTCACATGCACCTGCCAGAGGTCGCAGCGTTTTTCCAGTTCGTGCAGCGTCAGCAGTTGCCGCAGGGCCGCGGTCCCGCCCCCCCGCTGCAACCGCGCGAGTGCCTCGCGCACCTCGCGCTGCTCTTCGCGGGTCCGCGGGGCGAGCAGGTCGGTCAGTTCCTGGGGGTCAATCCGCAACAGTTGCTCGGCGGTCGCGGCGAACTGCCGGAATTGCCGGTCCCGGTCGGCCCGCACATCTTGTGCCTCGGCGGTCGACTGGGCAACAGCCTCTTCGCGTTGCTCGAGTTGGGTGCGGAGCCTGGCGGCGGCCTCACTGTCGGCCCGCTGCTGCGATTCGAGGCGGCCTCGATCGTCCCGCATCCGGGCCTGCAGGTCGAAATACTGGGCGAACAGGATGATGATCAGCAGGTCGAACAGGGAAACGAGCTGAAAGGTCAGCCGTCGGCGTCTCATTCCGGCTCCCCCATCGCCAGCGACATGACCCGCTTGACCCGTCCGACTGTGTCGCGGACGGCGGCCTGGTGCTCGGCGAGACGCTCGAACGCTGTTTCGACCAGGCTGTTGAAGAACATGAGCACAACGGCGACCACAAGGCCGGCACAGGTGGACCAGATGGCCTGCCCGAAGCGTTCAACAATGGCTCCTGCGTTCGCCGCCTGTCCCTCCAGCACCACCAGCCCGATGGCGAGGATGGTTCCGAGAATACCCAGCAGCGGGTAGGCCTCGATCATCGAGCGCAGCACCGTGTAGCAGGTTTCAAACCGCAGGGAGGAGAGATAGGGACGCTTCTCGTCGAGAATCCGGATGCGTTGCCAGAGCGCCAATTGGTCGGAGGTGTGGCGGGACGAATCGAAGACTTCGCGGACATCGGCCAGGAACGCGGCGATCTGGTCGGAGCGGTGCGCCCCGCGCCCAAGGTCGCTGCGGGTGCGCAGGGGACGGGTGAAATCGTTGAGGGCGTTCGACAGTCGCCGCAGGTTGAGGCGGTACCACAACCACAGCAGCACAAAGGCCAGCAGGTGGATCACTCCCAGCCCCGCGATGAACGGGGTCGAGGCCGAGGAGAGAAATTCGAGCAGTGGCTGCATGTTGAACCGGGAGAGCCCAGCAGGGGAGCGTCGAAACGTCAGTCGAAGGCGACCGCCCGGCCGGGACCACCGTGGCAGTCGCGGATCCGGACCGGGGCGAACAGAAAGTACGCCCCATCCTTGAGGTCGCCCAGGTTGGTCAGGTACTCGATGCCCACCAGTCCCTTGGTGCCGAGAGCCCAGTAGGTGAACAGCGCCTCGCGGTCATCGACCCCGCCCAGCGTCGGGGCGTCGGTTCCCACGCAGCGGATCCCCCGCTCGGCCAGGAACAGCACCCCCTCCGCCGTCAACGCGGGCCAGCCTTCGCACTTGCCATCGAGTGGGTCGGCGAAACAGCGACTCCCCGCAGGCAGTGGTTTGTAGAACTCATCGCTCCAATTGGCCCGGAAGACCACGATCTCCCCGGCATGAAACGCCCCGTGCCGCTGCTCTTCGGCCTCGAGGAACTGCCGGGTGATGCGGGGCGAACTGGGCCAATCGGTGGGCTGCGAGTGACCCCGCAGTCCCCTCACGTCGACCACCCGGGCCGTTCCGCACGTCTGCGACAGCGGCACCTGCTCGGTCGTGACGGTGCTGAACCCTCGGGGGCCGAACTGCTGTTCGTATTCCGCCAGCCACATCCGGGTCTGGGGGTCATGGTTCGCCGGGTCAAAACCCGGCTTGGGCAGCGCATACGACGGGGGGACCAGGTGGGTGCCGGTGTGGCTGTCGAGCAGGTGGTACATGAACGGGACCTTGATGTTCGGGTTCATGCCGAATCGCAGGGTCTGGTAGGGCTGGCGGTGGTTGCCGACCCCCCGCCCGGGGGAGGCGGCGGGCAGGTTCTCGTCGAGCGTGACCGAGAGATCGACCGCCTTGCGGGCCCGGGCCGAGGCAATCAGCCGGCCCGCCAGGGGCTGACCCACAATCGCAAACGCCCGTCCCTCGCTGTATGGGTCGCCGGCATGCTTGGGGCTGAGCATGCAGTAGAACGCCCCGGTTGTGGGAAGTTGGCCAAAACCAATGCCGCTTTCAGTCCAGATCATGCCGTGCTTCAGCCCGGCATAGTGAGTCGGCTCGGCGAGGTTGGGCAGCGGACCCATGCTGGTGCTGTCGGTGGCCAGGGTCAGCACCTTGCGGGAAGCGAGGTACTCCATGCAATCGGGGTCGGGGTCGGGCCAGCCCGGGGTCAGGCCCTGCACCGGGTCGGCGCCAAACCG
>CAIUHT010000774.1 GCA_903898975.1 uncultured Planctomycetaceae bacterium | reverse complement strand
TCCTGCTCGCCTGCAACACGGGCGAAGTGCTGCTGATGTTCCTCGCGGCCCTGCTGGGCTGGCCCGCCCCACTGCAGCCCATTCACCTGCTCTGGATCAACCTCGTGACCGACGGTCTGCCCGCCCTGGCGCTGGCGCTCGAACCGCCCGAGCGGGACATCATGCGACAACCTCCCCGCCCCCCGGCCGAGCCGGTCATCTCTCGCCGGGATGGCGTGCGAATCTTCGCGCAGGGGCTGCTGCAGGCGGTCATCTGCCTGCTGGGCTTCTGGTGGGTGGGTGGCCCCTCGGCGACGGGTGAAGGCTCACGACGTGCCGAGTCGGTCGTGTTCGCGTGCGCGGCTCTCTGCCAATTGTCGATGGCCCTGGCCAGCCGCAGCCCGACCCGCACCACTCCCCAACTGGGGTGGCTCACCAATCGTGCCCTGCTCGCCGCGGTGGCCTGCTCGGCGCTGTTGCAGGTGGTGGTGATGCACATTCCGCTGCTCGACCGGATGCTCAAGACCACCGCCCCCGGTTTTTCCGACTGGCTGCTGATCTTCGCGCTCGCGCTGATCCCGGTCACGGTCATTGAAGTCAGCAAGCTGCTGATCCAGGCCGGGCGCGGTTCCGCTCGCAGTGCCGCACCACCCGCCCCCTCGGTGACCTGACGCTACCTCGGCCCGAGTCGCAATCGACCGGGCGAATGCCAGACATCCGGCCTTCGACTCTCCTGGTCGTCGTGCGGGAAGCAGCCCGGCTTATGGTCGCAAGACCCGCTCGCGCAGGGCGCGGGGAATGCCAATGTCAATCACCTCGACCTGTCCCAGCCAGTGGTTGGCACCTGGCGCGCTGAAGCCGATCTTGGGGGCGACGAAAGTCGCCGTGAGGGTGGCGCGAATGCAGACACCCGGTGGGTTCCCCGTGTCGCAATCGAGCCCCGACGGGAGGTCGAGTGCGAACAGGGGACGCCCCGAGTCATTGAGGGCCAAGATCAACGCGGCCAGTTCGGGGCCAGGCACTCCCCGGGCCCCCGTCCCCAGCAGGCCATCCACAATCCATTCGAAGCGGGCAAAATCGATGCCTGGAGGATGTGCCGCGTTCGCGACCTGAGTGCGGGAGGGCGCGTTCGACGCCGGGGGGGTCCAGCCCGGCCCGGGCCAGGCATGGCTGGTCAGACCGGCTCGCTCCGCCACCTGGCGGAATACGGCTGCGTCGGCGCTTTGAGACTCGGGCGGAACGCAGGTCAGCAGTTCCACGGGAACCCCCGCCAGGTCGAGATAGCGGGCCAGCACGAAGGCGTCCCCGCCGTTGTTCCCCTTCCCTGCGCAGACCAGCACCGGACCCCGAGGGCGTTGGGCCAGCAGCAGTTGAGCGGCACCCCGCCCGGCATTCTCCATCAGCACCACCCCCGGGAGACCAAACTCGGTGAGCGCGGTCACATCGACCTGGCGAACCTCGTCGCGGGTCAGTGCCCGGGCAGGCGGTACAGCGGGCAGTTCTGTCATCGGAACCATGATTCTGTTACATTCCGGCCGCAGGGCCGAGGGGAACCGGAACAGGGATCCGGGCCGTTGGCCCATACCCACCACGAGTTGCAGACCGTGCTGAAAGCCTACGCCGATCACTGGGGTCTTGTCACCGGGGCGTCCTCGGGAATTGGGGCCGAGTTTGCCCGGCAACTGGCGGCCCGGGGGATGCACCTGGTGCTGGTGGCCCGGCGTGAAGACCGACTGCGGGCCCTGGCGCAAGAGCTGCAGGTGGCTCATGGAACCCGGTGCGAGATCATCCCCGCCGACCTGTCGAAACCCCACGCCGGGCAGGAACTGCTGGCCGAGGTCGCCGCTCGGGGCATCGAGGTCGAGCTGCTCGTGAACAACGCCGGCTTTGGAATGGTCTCGTCGGTGGAAGAGACCGACATTGGCCGGGCGCTCGAGCTGATCCAGGTCAACATCGCCGTGCTGACTGAGCTGACCCTGCTGGCGGCGAAGGGGATGGTGGGGCGGGGGCACGGTGGCATCATCAACATTGGCTCGGTGGTGTCGTTCCAGCCGGTGGGCTACATGGGGGTCTACTCGGCGAGCAAGGCCTATGTGCTGCACTTCAGCGAGGCACTGTGGGCCGAGTTGCGGGCCCAGGGGGTGACGGTCACCACGCTCTGTCCGGGGACCACCCGGACCGAGTTCTTCGACCGCTCCGGGGTCCCGGGGTGGGCCGAGCAGAATCGCTCGGAAGATGTGAAGTCGGTGGTGCGGACGGGACTCAAGGCGCTCGATGCCCGTCGGCAATACGTGGTTTCAGGCTGGATCAACTACTTCCTGTCACTCGCCGTCCGACTGGCCACCCGCGCGACCGTGGTCAAAGGAACCATGTCTGTCTTCCGCCCCCGCGTAAAGCCGCAGGGCTGAAATCTCCGATGCGAAATCGCTGATGCGAAATCTCCCGGGCGGGAATCAAAGCTCGGAATCACCTGGCCTTGCCGACACTGTCGGCCCCAACGCTGCGCACCAGCGGGGATGATCCCAAGTCCGCCGGCGACAGCGACGTTCGCCCGACTCTGGCCCGCCCGTTGCGGTGACGTTTTTGGTGTGGCGGCTCCAGAGATTGCGACGCGACTCGCTGTCTTCATCGAGTCGCCCCGAATGGTGCCGAGGCTGACGGAATCGCACGGGTCAGGCCGCCTTGTCTTCGCCCGCCGCAGCGAGTCTGTGGCGAAACGCTGTCTCCCGGAACACTGCGCCGCCCCGCGCAGCAACTCCACTCCGGTCCGGTTTTCCTCTCAGGCAGGGCCAATTGAGCCCGACGGGCTTGCGGTGCGATCACGTTGTGACCAATTCGGTTTCCCTCCAGGTCCTGTCCCCGCAATCCGCCATCCCGCAATCCGCCACTCGGCAGGCCCCTCGCCGTGAGGGCATGAGTGACAAGAACCAGCCACCCCTTGCCATCAAAAACCAAGCGGCCCGGTTCTCACAGTCCCGAGGTCTCCACCAGCACAGACATTGCCCCGCCAATACGCAGCCTGCACACAGACTCAGCACTCCAGCCACACCCATGGCACCTTTCGAACCAAGCGGGTCTCTTCAGCAGGTGCGACGACCGACTTCATCCAGGTTTCACCGGCAGCTCATGAAGCTCCATGGAACCAAGGTGCCCGCATTCCCTGCATCGCGCTCACAAGACGGGCATCGCGGCGAGTGCCGAGGAAGCCCGCACCACCCGATAACATCGCCTCACGCTTGGAGTTGCGGAATCTCGTGAACAGCGACGCGATCGCGTCTCGCCTTTGGGCACAGCGTTTGCCTTGGAGAGTCAGCAGTCGATCGACGAGCGCTCGACGATTTTCCGCGACGGGCTTCCGTGTGACGCTGATTGGACAGCGTCCTCCACGTGAGTCCGACCGGGAGTTTCCAGGAGGTTTCCGTTCCATGCCTTTCCTTCGCCGCCTGATGTTCCGGAGT
>CAIUHT010000773.1 GCA_903898975.1 uncultured Planctomycetaceae bacterium | reverse complement strand
GGTGTCTCGTCGAGCAGCAGCGTGCCGGGTTTGACGGTCGAGCTGGTCTGCCAGAACGCCGTGGTGCGACTGTCGCCCCCGGTGAGGAGGTCGCCCGTGATGGTCTCGGTGGACAAGCCGGTCGGGGTCCACTGCGGGGGACTGGTGGTGGAGTAGCTGCCGGTGGCTGCCTGATGTGACTCGGCCAGCGTGAGTTCGCTGGCATGAGCGTTACCAGATGTGGCCCGCCACTGAGCGTCGGCCAGGGAGGCAGCGAGTTCCCACTCCGCCGACCCGCTGACTTGAGTCACGATCGCGGCAGTTCCCGAGGTGGACCAGTCATCAAACAGCGAATCGCTCCCTTCCGCCAGTTCGGAACCGCTGGCCAGCAACTCGCGTGACCAGTGGCTTGTTCCCCCGCGGCTCAGCTCACCTGTGGTCGCCCGCCATGCAAGAGTCGCAGCCGTGGGAGGCAAGGTCGCGGCCGAGTCGAGCGCGGCGTAGCGGGGACTGCCACCGCAGGGATCGACCACCTCGTACTGGGTGTTCCAGGCCTCCGAGCGGGACTCCGACGCTGATTCAGACTGGGTCCCCTCGAGCGTGAATTGGCTGGATCCACCGCCAGACGCGATCACCCCCGGGCCAGCGACAGGCGAAGCATCGGCGCCGGAACCGTCGGTCGCCGTGGTGGAGGTACCGGTTGAGTTCGCAAGGAAGGCGATGCTGCTACTGTTGACCTGGAATTCCCCCGCAGCGAGTCGCGACGAGGAATTGCGGGCGGCGTGGTTGGTGAGAGCGAGGCCGGTGGTGAGCCACCCCATGTCAGCGGACCAGGTCGACTGAGTGGTGGATGTTGCCTGATCTTGTGAACGGAACTCCTCACTGAGGTCCCCGGGCAGACGAGAGCCGAATGCGCCGGGCAGTTCGCAAGTGCCTGTCCCCGAACCGACTGCCTGCGAGCTGGACGTGAATTCCGACCGGGCGAGACCCGAGTGCTGTTGCCACGTTCCCGCGACGAATTGACTGCCAACCTGGTACGACTCAGCCGATGTTTCAGACTGGGACAGATCACTGAACGTGCCGGTGACCTCCCAGGCGGAGAGCGACGGGCCGTCGCTGGTCCCGCGTTCATAGGTCCCCGCGCCCAGGCTGCTGGAGGCTGACCGGCGGGAGGCGGTTTCCTGGCGCGTGCCCCCCGTTTGAGCCCAGTCGGCCGCATTGAGCCGCCAGTCGGCCTGCTCGTGAAACTGCAAGGTCGAGTCGGCTGACTCGGTGCGGACTCCGGTGGCGATCTGTCGATTGATCTGTCCACTGGCCGATTGATCAGCGATTGTGTGGTAAGTTCCTGTGCCAAGCGAAGAGCTGACAACCTGCCGGGTGGAGTCGGTCTGACCGGTTCCCGCGGTGGTCCAGTCCCCCAGGTTCCAGTGGGAGACCGTGGAGTAATCGCTGCGGAATGTCCCCTGGTCGGTCGAGCCAAAGATGCCGTCAACGGCCCCCCCGGCATCGTGCCAGCGATAGGTTCCCTGCGTGGTGGAGTTGAGCTGGGAGCGTGATCCACCGTTGGACCACCTGGTTCCGCCCGCGACCTCCCACTGATCATCAACGAGTTGCCAGGAGATGTCGGCGCGGGTCTGGGAGGAGGACTCGGCGAGCTGGCGATGCTGGGACTCGCGTGTGCCGCCGGGCCACTGAAGGGATTCGACAGCGGCGGCTTCCTGCCGGGTGGCGTGGTAGCCGGAGTCGGTCAGGCGACCGGTGCCGGTCCAGTTCCACCTTCCGTCGGTGTTCAGAGTGGCGACAGCGGAGTAGTGGGAGAGTGACTGTTGCCCGCCGGCGTCGGAGGAGACCGCCCCGACCCAGGGGCCAGAACTCCACGGTCCCGATCCACTCCAACCCGAGTCGCTGGTGCCCGTGCCACTGGCCGAGGCCTGACCGATGACGCTCCAGTTGCCTGCGGTGTCTTGCGTGTGATGTTGAGTGGTGAACGAGAGATCGACGGACTGTCCGGTCGCCACGGTCGTGCCATCGAGCAGACCACCGGGGAGTGGGCGGTGATAGGTCCCTTGCCCTGAGAATGTGCGCGACTGGACGGTGGTCTCCATCGACCAGCCCGAGTTGCCGGTGATGGGGGAGGAAAGATGCCCGACATCCAGGCGATACACGCGACTGGCGAGCGACGAGTTGGTGAATGAGGAATTGTCACCCGTGGAAGTGAGCACCGCGCGTTCGCTGTCGAACCCGGTGTAAGCCAGCGAAGTCGAGCGGACCCCCGCGACCATGGTGACCGAAAAGATGTAGGTGTAGCCTCCCCACAGCCAGCGGGAATCTCCCCCGGGAACACTGGCCGACTGGCTGTATTGGAATGCGACCGACTCGGTGTAGGTCCAGTTCGAGCCATCGGCGTACGTCGCCTGGGTGGCGTGGGTGAGGCCCTGGGTGCCCGTGCTGGACTGGGATTGGCCCGCAATGGAGAGTTTTGGGCTCCAGGCGTCATTGGCGGCGGACTCTTCGCGGGAATAGTTGCCCAGCAGGCTGGGGGTGAAACCCGCGCGAGGGTCGGCCCGGTAGCCAACGCCCGCCAGCCCTCCGATGACGGCAAGCTGTCCCGAGGCACTGGAGGTGAGGAGCGACTGAGCGGAGTCGATGGTCAGCGAGACGGTCGCAGTGGCAACCGCGCCGGAGCCGTCACGAACGAAGTAGGTGAAACCGGCGGGGCCGGTGTAGCCGGGGCTGGGAGTGAAGACCACCCGATCGAACTGACCATCATCATCAAGATCGCGCAATTGGGCCGAACCGTGGGAGACCGCCGTCACAGCGGTGAGGTGGAGGGGGCCGGCGGAGGAGTGGTCGTTGCGGAGGGGATCCAGCTCGAGAGGAGCCCCGCCACGCACACGCGCGGTGTCAGCGACGGCGGTGAGCGTCGAGAGGAGGTGTCGAGGCTCGAGGGAGAGGGTTCGAGCCGGATGCAGGGGAGGCGGGGCGGACCGCCGGGGGCGTGCTGCCGACCGCTGACCGGTGGCCCGTTGAAGCGCCCGGCGAACGGAACCACGAATGCGTCGTCCGCTCCGGAGCCGGAGATGGGAGGCCAACAATCGACGCCAATCGATGAGCCACCAGGCAAGTCTGCGCATTCGACACCAAGGCTGTGGGGGTCTTCCGAGCGATCACCCGAGCGGAAAGAAGGCAAGCGAGAAGGCCACCAATCAGCCTGATCCAGCAAGCCTGTTGTCTATGAATGGCGATTCAACCCGAAATCAGGCCCAGCAGAAGCCGTCTCGAGTGAACCAATGACTGGTGCCGACAAACAAAACGCCGACCAGGCGCCTGAGCAAGCGACAGGGCCAGCACCGATTGCGGAACCAAAGCTGGGTTTGCAAGATACCGGGTGAACACGCGATGTCAAGAAAAATCTGGGCGAGATTTTCAGGAGGTCCCCGAGCGGGGGGGATCGACTGGGGGGGCGGAGCAGGTGCCACTGGGGCGTACGACAGGCGATGAATCCATGCATGCCGCACGGCCGGAGCCCTGCGGGGGCCGATGCTGCTGACGGAGGGGAGGCTCCTTCCGGTTGGCTTTG
>CAIUHT010000772.1 GCA_903898975.1 uncultured Planctomycetaceae bacterium | reverse complement strand
GCGGCGGCGCTGCTGGCCCTGGCCGGGATCGTCCCCATGACCCGGGCGGTCAGGCAGCGGAGCAATGAAGTCGAGGAGTACCTGTCGGGGCTCGAGGCGGTCCCCCCCCGACAGGCCCTGCTGTCCCTGCGGGGTGAGAGCTCCGACGGACAGGACCGACAGGTCTTTCAGCCCACCCAATGGGCCGACAGTTACTATCTGATGCGTCGCGGGGGTGGTCTGGGCCGCAGCCTGGTGCAGTACAACACCATCTACACGGTCTGGTTCCACGATTTCCAGCAGGGGGGACAACAACAGTTTCCCCCGGTCGATTCCCAAGACCCCACTCCCGCGCAACTTGAGCGGGCCGCCCAGGTCTACGGGGCGGCGGTGCTGTGGGACATCTCCGCCGAGGTGGCGGGCCGGTTGGAACAGGTTGGCTTCGAGCCCCGCTTTCAACAGGGACGGCTGCGGGTGTTGGTCAACCGCAAGGGAGTCGAGCCGACCAGTGAGTCGAGCGGCAAAGAGTAGCGCGACGGGGGGTAGCGGGGCGACAGGCAGCGAAGCGGTTGTGGGGACTGGTACCTTGAGGAAGCGGATGGTGAGTGAGATGCAGAACCTGGTGGATGTGTCGGTGACCCCCGAACTGTCGGTGGTTGTGCCCCTGTACAACGAGGCCGACTCGGTGCGTGAACTTCACGCCCGGCTCACGGAGCAGTTGCGGCTCCGTGGAGCGACCTACGAGATCGTGCTGGTGGACGATGGCAGCCGCGACCTGACTTATCAGCAGATGCGCGAGGTCCATGCGGCCGACCCGGGGCACGTCCGGCTCGTCCGGCTGCGGCGCAATTTCGGGCAGACTGCGGGGCTGGCTGCCGGGCTCGATCACGCCCGCGGGAAGGTCATCATCACCATGGATGGCGACCTGCAGCACGACCCCTCCGACCTGCCCCGCTTTTTCGCCAAGATCGACGAAGGTTACGAACTGGTCAGCGGCTGGCGGGAGCGACGGGTCGATGGCCTGCTGCTGCGGCGGATTCCCTCCAAGGTGGCGAACTGGGCCATGGCCCGGCTCACGGGGATCCCGCTGCACGATTTCGGGACGACCTACAAGGCGTATCGCCGCGAGATCCTCGAGGGCCTGGAACTGCACGGCGAACTCCACCGGTTTGTGCCCGCCCTCTTGAGCTGGCAGGGAGTTTCGATCTGCGAAATCCCGATCACCAACATCCCCCGGCCCCACGGGCAGTCGAATTACGGCATTTCGCGAACCTTCCGCGTGTTGTTCGATCTGCTGACCGTGAAGTTCCTGGTCAGCTACATCTCGCGGCCCCTGCATGTCTTCGGCCTGACGGGGATGCTGTTGTTTGGTGCGGGCTTCGCCATCGCGCTGCTGCTGACCTGCGGGTATTACGTGGGCTGGCTGACCATCTCCGATCACCTCGGCAACCTGATGCTGGCCCTGCTGCTGATGGTGTTGGGGGTGCAACTGGTTTCCACCGGCCTCGTAATGGAGGTGATGATCCGCACGTACCACGCGGCGGCCGGACGCAAGATCTACGCCGTGCGGGAAGTGGTCGAACCAGTGGCGAACCCCGACGGCAGTGCCGGCTCGGCCAGCACCGGGTCGAGTGCGGCGGCCGGGGGGCGGGCGGCAGGCCCGGGCCGGGGGGCGGGCTGATGTGCGGCATCTGTGGCGTATGGGAACTGCGGGGTGGCAGTCCCGACGAGGCGACTCTGCGGTCGATGAACGACCGCGTGACGCATCGCGGCCCCGACGACGCTGGCTGGCTGGTCGATGGACCGGCGGGCCTGGCGATGCGCCGGCTGAGCATTGTCGACCTGGCGGGGGGGCGACAGCCCCAGTTCAACGAGTCGGGCGACGTGGCGGTGGTCTTCAATGGCGAGATCTACAACCACCGCGAACTGCGGGAGGGGCTGCGGGCCCGCGGGCATCTCTTCAGCACCGACAGCGACACGGAAGTGCTGGTACATCTCTACGAAGAACTGGGAGATGGCTGTGTCGAACCGCTGAACGGGATGTTCACGTTCGCGATCTGGGACAAGTCGCGGCAACGCCTGCTGCTGGCGCGCGACCGCCTGGGCATCAAGCCGCTGTACCTGGCGGTGACGCAGGATCGCGTGCTGTTTGGCTCGGAGCTGAAATCACTGCTGGCTCACCCGGGCTGCCCGCGCGAGGTCGATCGCCTGGCCTTGGGCGAATTCCTCGCCTGCGAATACATTCCCGCCCCCCGCTCGGCCTTCGCCGGGATCGAAAAGGTTCCCGGGGGAACGCGGGTGATTGTCGAAGCGGAAGGGGTCAGGCGCGAGCGGTACTGGCAGCCCCTGTTCGCCCCTCGCGCCAATCCCGGGACATTCGCCGACCACACCCGCGAGGTCCGCGACCGTCTCCGCGAGGCGGTCCGCCTGCAGTTGCGGGCCGACGTCCCACTTGGGGTACTGCTCAGTGGCGGGCTCGATTCGGGCAGCGTGGTCGCCCTGATGCACGACCTTGGCAGTCCCATCGAAACCTTCTCGATCGGGTTCGCCGAACGCGATTACGACGAACTCGATGGTGCGGGCGAGGTGGCCCGGCAGTTTGGCACCCGCCACCACACGCTGCGACTGGGGGCCGCCGAGGTGCGGGATGTGCTGCCCGCCATCTTCGACATCCTCGACGAGCCCCTCGCCGACGCGTCGGTCATTCCCACGTACCTCGTCTCGCGGCTGGCGCGGGAGCGGGTCAAGGTGGCGCTGTCGGGCGACGGGGGAGACGAGTTGTTCGGGGGGTACGAAACCTATCGGGCCCATCGGCTGGCGGCCTGGTATGGGCGGGTTCCCACAGTCCTGCGACGGGGGTTGCGG
>CAIUHT010000771.1 GCA_903898975.1 uncultured Planctomycetaceae bacterium | reverse complement strand
CCCTGGCTGCTGGCCACCGCCCTGCACCGCGCCCGGGTTGGCTCCCGCGGCGGGTCGCCCGGCTGTTAGCCCCCACCCCCACCCCCATTCGCCCCGCCTGCTAGAATCTATCTGGTGCTCGGGATGGGTGGAGTGGTTGTGTCGATCGCTCCCCGCCCCGGGGCAGCCGCGGAGCCCAGCCGATGGCGGTCTTTGAATTCTCCCAGTGGGACGGCAGTCAGTCGTTCACCCCCCAGTCGGCCGATGCGCTCTTCGACCAGCTGAACGATTACCTCATGAACTACGGCGAAGAGGTTCTCGACCAGCTCGCCGACCTGGAGGAACGGAATGCCGAGGCGCTCGAACTGCTGATGCAGCAGGGCTTCCTCGAGCGGGACGAAGAAGGCAAGTTCCGCGTCACCCCGAAGGCGATTCGCCGGGCGGGGTCGAAGGCCCTCGACGAGCTGTTCCAGGCCAGTCGGCGGGACAAGCTCGGGCGCCACGACACCGACCACCGCGGGGCCGGGCAGACTCAGCTCGACGAAACCAAGCCCTACGAATTCGGCGATCCCGTCGCCAATCTCAACCTGCACGAGACGATGCGGAACGCCCTGGCCCGCCAGGGGGCTGGGTCCCGCCTCGAAATCGAGGAGGAAGATCTGGTCGTCCACTCGACCGAGTATCAGACCAGCTGCGCCACGGTGGTGCTGGTCGATATGTCAGGTTCGATGACCCGCTTCAACAAGTACGGCCAGGCCAAGCGGGTCGCCCTCGCCCTGCAGTCGCTCGTCCGCGGGAAGTACCAGGGCGACACGCTGCAATTCGTCGGGTTCTATTCCTCGGCGACCCCCCTGACCGAACGCGAGCTGTACAACTCGGCCCCCAAGCCCGTGTCGATCTTCGACTCGCGGATCAACCTCCGCATCAATCTCGACAAGCCCCCCCGCTTCATTCCCCAGCACTTCACCAACATTCACGCCGGGTTGCAGTTGGCCCGCCGCCTGCTGCGGCGCCAGTCGGCGGCCAACCGCCAGATCATCGTGATCACCGACGGGGAACCGACCGCTCATCTCGAGGGACGCGACCTCGTGCTGATCTATCCCCCCGCCGAGAAAACCGCCCGCCTCACCCTCGCCGAGGCCCGCCGGTGTGCCGCGGAGGGAATCCGCCTCTCCAGCTTCGCCCTGATCGAAGACTACTTCTATCTTGGCCTGGTGAACTTCGTGGAACAGATGGCGGCGGTCTCGGGTGGCGTCTCGGCGTACTGCAACGCCAACGACCTGGGCAACATGGTCATCGAAAGCTTCACCCGCGGCCGCCGCACCCGCCGGTCCGTTCGCTGAAGTCTCACGCCCACGGTGAGGGCCAGCCGCGGGTCATGAGCAATCGGCAACGGCTCGGACCGAGCAGCGGGATCAATCCCCCCGCACGCTCTACGGAGCGGGGAGTTCACAGGCGATGAGTTCACTGTCGCTGCGGACGAAGACGCGCCGGCCCGAGTAAGCGGGATGCGCCCAGATGGGGGCGTTTTCCCGGCGGTCAATCAGGTGGGCCCGAGTCAGCTCGTTGTAGCCCGAGGGCTCGAGCCGGGCGAGAATGAGGTCTCCGTTCTCGTTGAACAACAGCGCCTTCCCCGAGTCGTCAATCCAGGTGAGGGAGGCCTGGGGATTCCGCCCCCGCTCGACCACACGGTGTCCGCAGTCCCATTTCTTCTGGGCGGTCCGCAGTTCAAAACAGGTCAGCCCGAACTGCTTGTCGATGGTGTAAACGTGGCCGTCGCGGTAGATGGGCTGCGCCATCAGCCCCCGCAGAAAGCGGTTTTCTTCCCAGGCCAGTTCCGCCGACTCGGGCTGCTGGCCCAGGCGAATCGCCTTCGATCCATCCCAATATCCAGAGATGAAGACCAGTCCCTCGCGGTAGATGGGGGTCGCGATCGACACGCCATAAGTGATCTTGTACGGAATCTTCCAGACCACTTTTCCCGTGGTGGGGAGCTGCCCCACGATGTGCTCCGGGGTCCAGCAGATCAGCAGTGGGCCTGATGGGGCGTCGATGACAACAGGGGTCGCATACCCCGCTGGATCGTCCCCGCCCCGCCAGCGCTCTTTGCCCGTCGCCAAGTCGAAGGCCACCATGCAGGTCCCCGGCCCCCCGACGTGCACCAGCAGCAGATCGCGGTACACCACGGGCGATCCCGACAGGCCCCACGTGGAGATCGCCGCCTGGTGGGTCTCGCGCAATTCGTGCCGCCAGATGACCTTG
>CAIUHT010000770.1 GCA_903898975.1 uncultured Planctomycetaceae bacterium | reverse complement strand
GGCGGCCCGGCTGGCCCTGCGGATCCTGCCGCGAGGACTGGTCTACAACCGCTTGAATCCGTGGGGAAAACAGCGCGAGTTGCCTGCCGCCCCCCAGCAAAGCTTCCGTCAACTCTTCAAGAATCGCCATGCCAAGTAGTCGCGACGCCATCTTGAAGGCGGTCCGCGCCGCGCCGGTCCCCGCCGCCGACCTCCCTGTGGCGTTCACGCAGGGAATCCGCTATCCCGATCCGCAGGCCCAGTTCGACGAGTCGCTCAAGACGGTCGGGGGGAAATCGCTGCGCGTGGCGGGCGTTCGGGCAGCACGCGACCTGCTGCCCAGTGAACTTCCGTCGTTGACCGGGCGGCGGGTCTGCTCGCTGCTGCCCGAGGTGCTGGCTCCCAGCTTCGACCTGGCGGAAGTCGCCGACCCCCACGAGCTGGAGGATGTGTGGGTCGCCGTCCTCCCCGGGGAGTTCGCGGTCGCCGAGAATGCCGCGATCTGGGTGCGTGGTGACCGGCTGGGGCACCAGGTCATCCCGTTCATCACGCAGCACCTGGTGCTGGTGGTGCCTGCCGGGCAGGTGGTGCACAACATGCACGAGGCGTACGATCGGCTCAAATTCACCGGTGGTGGATTTGGCGTGTTTATCTCGGGGCCATCCAAGACCGCCGATATCGAGCAGTCCCTGGTGATTGGCGCCCATGGGGCCCGCTCGCTGCGCGTGGTGTTCGTTGGCCCCGAGGAGTGATGAGTGTCCCCAAGCGGCCCCCGGGCGGCCCCGGCGGTTCGCCTTCGCCCGGGCCAGCGGGGACTGGTGGCCTCTCAGGAGTGTCTGACAGATGCGCTCGAAGGTGTGGAATGTGACCGGGCGGTCGCCCGGTCGTTCGAACTGGCGGTCCGCCCCCAGGTCCAGCCTCTGGTCCGCCCTGTGGGCCACCTGGCTGGTGGGGCTGACGTGGTGGGGCGCGGGGCTGAACCCCGTGGCGGCCCAGGTTCTCGAGCCCCAGCGGGAATTCGAGCGCCAGCAGTTCTGGGACAACCGGGATTGGGAGTGGTTTGGCAGCCAGGTTCCGCTGTTTGACTGCCCCGATCCCGACCTGGTGACCACCTGGTACTACCGCTGGGAGTTGCTCACCAAGCACTTGACCTACGGGTCCCCCAACTCGGGGTACACCTTCACCGAATTCATCGACCGTCCGTTCTGGTCGGGGGCCTACGGGGCGATCAGTTGCCCGGCGGGACACCAGCTGTATGAGGCCCGGTGGTTGCGATCTCCCCGGATTGCCCGCGACTACCTCCGCTACTGGTTCCGCACACCGGGAGCGCAGCCCCGCAATTACAGCACCTGGCTCGCCGACAGCGCGTGGGCGGTGCACCTGGTGCATCCCCACGACCCGTTCCTGGTCGATCTGCTTCCCGACCTGGTGCGCAACTACGAGGGGTGGGAGAGCCGCCAC
The DNA here is from genome assembly GCA_903898975.1 of uncultured Planctomycetaceae bacterium. GTDB lineage: Bacteria > Planctomycetota > Planctomycetia > Planctomycetales > Planctomycetaceae > UBA10511. Next base: position 1,119 of record CAIUHT010000770.1, on the reverse strand, counting down.
TTCGTCCCCGAAGTCGGACTGTTCTGGCAGACCGGCCACGATGACGGGATGGAGTTCAACATCAACAGTCGGCAGACCCGCGACATCCTCCGCGGGGCCCCGTCGTTCCGCCCGTCGTTCAACGCCTACATGTGGGCCGACGCCCGGGCCATTGCCCGCATCGCCCAACTGGCCGGCCAGCCCGCGCTGGCCCAGGTCTACCAGGAAAAGGCCGAGCGGCTGAAAGACCGACTGCAGACGCTGCTGTGGGATCCGCAACGGCAGTTCTTCTTTCCCATGCTGCGGGACGATGAAGAGCGGGACGGGCACAAGCTGCGGGCGCGCACCCTCACCTATCAGTCGGGACAGTTCGCCGGCAGCCCCCATGGTCGCGAACTGATTGGCTACGTGCCGTGGCAGTTTGAACTTCCCGACGACGGGCGGGGCTTCGACACCGCCTGGGCCAGGCTGACCGACCGCGACGCCTTCTGGGCCGATTTCGGTCCCACGACGGTGGAGCGGCGCGATCCGATGTTCCTGCTGCAGAAGTCGTGCTGCTGGTGGAGAGGGCAGTCGTGGCCCTATGCCACCACGCAGACGCTGAAGGGGCTCGCCAACCTGCTGCAGACCCGTTCCACCACGGCGGTCACGAGCGCCGACTATGTGAAGCTGCTGCAGATCTACTCGCGGACGCATCGCAAGGAGGGGAAGCCCTATCTCGCCGAGGCCGCCCATCCCGACACCGGCTCGTTCGAGGGGCACGATGGCTACAACCACAGCGAGCATTACTTCCACTCGGGCTTCACCGACCTGGTGATCACCGGGTTGGTGGGAGTCCGCCCCGAGCCCGGGGGGCGCGTCCGGCTGCACCCGCTGGCACCCGCCGACTGGAGCCACTTCGCGCTCGATTCGCTCCCGCTGGGGGGGCAGCGGGTGACCATCATTTGGGATCGCGACGGCACGCGGTACGGTCGCGGAGCGGGCCTGCAGGTGCTGGTGAACGGGGAGTCGGTCGCCCGCTCTGACACGCTGAAACCGCTGGAGTTTTCACTTCCGGCCGCGCCGGCCCCGGCCCCTCTCGGGGCTCCCGTCGAAGTGAATTACGCCGTCAACAACGACGGCACCTACTTCCCGCGGGTC
>CAIUHT010000769.1 GCA_903898975.1 uncultured Planctomycetaceae bacterium | reverse complement strand
CGCGGAATTCGTGCTGGATTTGGGCGAGGCTTTTGCGATCGGCGTCGCGCAGGACCCAGACGACCGGCAGGTTGGTCCCATCGGGCATCCGTTTCTGCAGCGCCGTCCCGACATCGACGGTGTCGAAGGTGATCAGCCGGCGTCCGTGGCGATAGGTGAGCACGGCGGGATGTTCCCGGGCCGCCCTGGCGACGCAGTACATCACGTAGGCATGCAGCGAGACCGCCCGGCGGGTCGCCTGCCGACAGGCACGGAGGCGTTCCATGGTGAGCGTGACATTCGCCGTGCCAAACCCCAGGCACGAGTGGGGGCGTTGCAGATCGAGAACGGTGGTGGTGAGGTTCCGCAGGACGGGCCAGGGGGCCTCGGTGAAACTCCAGGGGGAATCCATCAGCGACCTGCCGTCGCGGCGTGAAACTGCCGCAGAAAACCAGCCAGGGCCTGGACCGCCGGGAGGGTGACCCCGTTGTAGAGGGAGACCCGCAATCCGCCGACGGAGCGATGTCCTTCGAGGCCGCTGAACCCCTCCAGCCGGGCCTGCTGCAGAAACATGGCTTCGAGTTGGGGGGTGGGAAGGCGAAGGGCGATGTTCATGAGCGACCGGCAGCAGGGGTCGGCGTGCAATTGCCAGAAGTCGGGGTGGTCGTCGAACACGCGGAGCAGGCAGTCGGCCTTGGCGCGATTGACCTGGGCCATGGCGGCGAGACCGCCGACGTCGTCACGGAGCCAGCGGGTGATGAGCAGCAGCACGTAGATGGCGAAGACAGGGGGAGTGTTGTAGATGGAGCGGGCCTCGGCGTGGCGATGGAAACTGAGCATCGCGGGGACGTCCCGCCGGCAGCGGGCGAGCAGATCGTCGCGGATCACGACGACCGTGACCCCGGCGGGGCCGAGATTCTTCTGCGCGTGGGCGTAGATCAGTGAAAAGCGGTCGGCGTCGATGGGCTGCTAGAGAAAATCGGACGACATGTCGCAGATGCGGGGGACGCTGTCCAACCCGGGAAGTTCGCGAAACTGCAAGCCTTCGACCGTCTCGTTCGAGACGTAGTGAAAGTACGCGGCGTCGGGATTGGGCCGCAGTTCGTCGGCGGTGGGAAGCGTGCGGTAGCCCTGGCTGGCACCGTTCCACAAGACGTTCAGGCGTCCGAAGCGGGAGACGTCGTCGATCGACTTGGCGCTCCAGTAGCCGGTGACGAGGTAGTCGGCCGAGGCGGCGGGGGTCTGCAACAGCGCCTGGGGGATCATGGAGAACTGCAGGCTGCTGCCTCCCTGGAGGAACAGCACCTGGTAGCCCTTGGGGAGTTGGAGCAGTTGGCGAATGTTGTCTTCGGCCTCATCCACCACTGCCCGAAACCAGGGGGTGCGATGACTGAGACCAAGAATGGAGAGACCTTGCCCGGGGACCTCGAAGAGGGCCTGCTGCACCTGTTCGAGCACGGGGAGGGGGAGCGCCCCCGGGCCGGCGGAAAAGTTGAGTTCGTTCCCCGTGAGCGGGGCGGAAGCGACGTCAGGGCACAAGGGGGTCACAGACAGAACCAGAACAGAGGGCCAGGACCAATTAACAAGTGAAGGCAAACACCCCAGTGCCCGCCTGACGGCGAGCGCGTGCCGGGATGCCAAACTGCCGCGAAGGAAAGCCTCTCCCGTGAGAACAACTTTTTCGTGTCGCGCGCCACCCCAAAACTGCCGGCCCGACCCGTTTTTCGGAAAATGAAACAAACGTCGCCAATTTGTGACGCAAAACCGAGCGCCCGTGCGCCAACCGAAATGCGCCAACCGAAATGCGCCAACGCAAATGTGCCAGCCGAGGCGGGGTGCCGACCAGAAGCTGGTGCAAAACTCACACCCAGGCAATGGATAGCGCAGCGGAGCGAGCAAGTGACGTGGTCCGGGCAGGCCGGGGTTCAGCGGGGGGCGGGGGGCTCACTGGCAAGCCGGGTGACCTCTTGCCACAGGGCCTGCCAGCGTTCCTGTTCGGCGACAGGCAGACTCGCGCGCTGTTCGCTCTTCGAGATGGAAAACAGCTGCGCATTGGACGCCCAGCGTTTCAAGCCCGAACGCCGGGCCCCCCGCAGGTCGGGCCCGACCCGTCGCCAGGCTTCGAGGTCGCCCCAGAGCCAGCCTTCGGCCCGGCGGCGCAGTTCAGTCGCCTCGTCGGCTTGTTCGACGGGGAGACTGCGGGCCACTTCGAGCGCCACCCCCGCCGCGAACAGCCCGACCTGCTGGTTTCGATCTTCCAGCAGCCTGGGGTCCGCCTCGAGCGCCTCGCTGCAGAGTTGCAGGGCGAGTTTCAGCTCTCCGCGGGTGGCGGCTCGCCGGGCCAGCAAGACTCGCTCGGCCGTCGACTTGGGCTGGCCCCCGGCGAGCACCTCGTCCACCCGGTGGTCGAGTGCGACCTGGGCAGGATCCCGCCGGTCCCATTCCAGGGAGCTTTGCCGGGAGTCGTGGGCCGCAGCGGAATCGCCCTGCGAGTCCTGAACTTCGGCGAGACTAAGCAACAGCGACCGGAGCAGGACCCGATCGACCACGCCGACCTTCGGAGACTCGACCAGCGACAACGCGAGTGGGCGGGTCGCTTCCAGCCGTTCGCGGGCGGTTGCCGAGGCCCCTGCTTCCTGCTCGAACGCGGCGAGGTGCAGGTTGAGCTCGACGACCTCGCGGGGCCAGCGCCGATCGGCGGGGACTTCGGTCATCAGGTGCTGGGCGGCGGCGAGCGCTTCTGTATACAGCTCCCGGGCTTCGTCTCCGCGGTCGACGGGGATCAGCAGGTGTCCCAGCAGGTGCAGTTTTTCGACCAGTTGGGCGCGATGGTCGCGGACGTCGGGACTGGTTTCACTGGCGGTTCGCAACAGGCCGACCAGTTCCTGGAGCACCTCGAGGCACTCCGGAATCTGCTGGCGTTGCTGCAGCAGCGTGGCCATGTTCTTCAGACAACTCAAGAGGCCATGGGCGAACTCGTTGTTTCCGGGGAACTGCTCGCCCAACCGCCGCCACTCGGTGCTGGACTGCCGGTAAGCCTGCAGTGCCTCGTTGATCTGGCCTTTCTGCGACAGGCGGAGGCCCCGGTTGAACTGTGCGGCGGCCTGGCGATCCCGGTACTGCGGGCTGGTCGGCTGATTGTCGCCGACGGACTCAAACAGCGCCTCGGCTTCCTGGCGAACCTCGTCGGCCGCGGCGAGTTTCTGCTGGCGGTCCAGCAACATCGCGAAGTTGTGTTGCGAGCGGGCGAGATTCCGGCGGGACTGGACATCAGCGGGGTCGAGCTGGATGTTTTCGCGGTGCAATTCCGCGGCCTGCTCGAAATGAGTCTTGGCCTCGCTTGAGCGTCCCAGGAGAGCCAGCACCGCTGCCGCGCCCGAGTGGGCCAGGGCCTGCTGAGAGCGCAACTCTCGGTCTTCGGGCGCCTCGCGGCGGAGAGGTTCGACGGCGACCAGGGCCAGCTCGTACTCACGCAATTCGCGCTGTTTGTCTGCGCTCGTGGCGAGGGTTGAACCGATGGCGAGATGGGCCGCAACGCGTGCCTTGCCCCACGGTCGCCGGAACTCGGAAGTGTTCACCCCTGGAGAAGCCAGGGCCCGATCAGCCAGCTCCAGCACGCTCTCCTGCAGTCGGATGGCCTCGGCCGGATCGCCCACCTGGGCCTGCAGCAGGGCGAGCCACGCGGTGGCGTCGCGGAGCTTCCACAGCGTTTCGATCGATGGCTCGGGAAGGGCCAGCAGGCGCTCGCGCAGTTGGCGGTAGAACTCAATCGGTTTGCCAAGCAGTTCTTTGCGGAGGCTGAGCAACTCGGGTGACCTGGTCAGCTCCGGATGACTGAGCACCGCCTGGCCAAATTCATCGACCGCCTGAACGGCCAGTGTTTCCCCAGCCACCGCCCGCTCCCGTTCCTGATTGGCGTGAACTTTTTCGGCTTGTGCAAGCCGCAGGGCGTCATCCAGCTTGACCGCTTCCTGTGCCAGGGCGTGGCGGTTGCGGGTCTGCAGCACCGCCACGGTGCTGGCGGCGAGAGTGGTGAGGGTAAGGGCCACGCCGAGAGTGGCCACCAGCGTGCGGTGCCGAAGGAGGCCGCGCCGGACCCGCACCAGCCATGGCTCGCGCCACGCCGAGACCGCTTCGCCCGCGAGGTGCCGCTCGAGGTCGGCAGCGAGCGCGGTCGCCGAGGGATACCGGGCCGCGGGCTGGCGAGCCATCGCCTTGAGGCAGATGGCCTCGAGGCCGGGGTCGACCGCGGGGCGCAGTTGCCGGGGTGGGGGGAAGTCGGCGGTGCAGATCTTGTGCAGCAGCGCGGCGGGGTCGTTCGCCTGGCGGGAGGGAAACGGGGACGCCCCGGTGAGCACGGCATAGAGCAGGGTCCCCAGCGAGTAGATGTCGCTGGTGGGACGCAGGCAATCGGGCTCGCCCAGCAGTTGTTCGGGCGAGGCGTAGCCCGGGGTGCCAAGCCCCCGGGTCGCGGGGACCGACACAGCCTGACCGGGAAACGTCGAAGAGCGATCGACCGGCCTGTGAGACGAGCTACTGTGAGACGAGCTACTGTGAGACGAGCTACTGTGAGACGAGCTACTGTGAGACGAGTCACTGTGAGAGTCGCCCAAGCTGGCGTTGTCGAGCGGGTGCGGGCGACTGACCGCCGAGGTCACGCTGGCCCCGGCCCCCTCGCGGTTCAGCGCGGGGACCGAGACGGCGGTGATTTTCCCCGCCCCTGCGGAGCGTTCTGCCGAAGAGTCACTGTTCGTCTCGGGAACGGGGCGAGGAGTGCTCGAACTGCGGGAAATGGGGCCGGGGGTGTCGGCGGTCGATTCGGACCGGGCGGAAGGGGTCCCGTCGGGAGAGGCGCTGTGGGGCTGCGAACGAAGATCGCGGGCCAGCCCCCAATCGACGACCAGCGTTTCGCCATGGGGACCGAGGAGAATGTTGGCGGGCTTGAGATCGCGGTGCAGCACCCCCTGGCTGTGGGCGTACGCCATGGTGTGGCAGACGTCGATGACCCGCCGGAGAAGTCCGCGCCACTGCAGGTCGCGGTCGGCGGGATCGGATGGAGGGGCGTCGTGAAACTGCCGCAGGGCCTGCTGGAGTGTTCCCGACTGCTCACCAGCGATCAGGCGCATGGCGTAGAAGGGGCGACCGTCGGGATGCGTTCCGCGGCTGTAGACCGGGATAATGCCGGGATGCTCAAGGCGGCCGGTGATTTCGGCCTCGTTGAGGAAGCGGTGCCGGTATTCGGGATTGTCGGCCCCCGACGGGAGGATCTCCTTGAGGGCGACTGTCCGGTGGAATTCGCGGTCGAACGCCTCGGAGACAAGACCCATGCCCCCGGTGGCGAGGGTCCGCCGAATAGGGAAGCGTTCCGCCGCGCCGCCGGCGGGGGAGGGAGGGGCCGGTTCCGCCTCGGCGCGGAGTTCCGCGGCAAGTTCCTCGAGGGTCGCGCGGATCAGTCCCTGCTGGCTGGGGGGGAAGTCGGCGAGGATTGGCTCGAGCTGGCAGGTCCCGTGTTCGCGCCATTCCCATTCCAGCCGTTCGCAGGCGGCGAGCAGGCGGCGACGGAGATCGATGGTGGAATCGACCGGCGGGGGCGAATCAACCTGGGGGGCGTCGCCGGGATTGCGGGGCGGCTCGATCATGTGAGGAGCGAGGAGCGCCAGAGAGCGCGAATCACCGAGAGGCGGACGACGATGGTCTTGCGAGCGCAGTTCTGGAGGCGGGCGATTTCGACGAGGGTGTAGCCTTCGAGCTTCAGCAGGGCGACCTGCCTGAGGCGATGCGAGGGGTCTTCCAGGTCGAGCCGGTCCATCAGGTGCCGGAGCTGATCGGTGAGTTCAGCGGCCTCGGCGGGGGTGGGGTCGGAGGACGGGGAGCGGGAGAGGAGGAGGGGGTCGAGCGAGACCGCGGCCCCGTCGAGCGCCCCACCGCGCTTGGAGCAGAACTCCGCACCGCGCAGATTGCGGGCGCGGTTGAGAGTGCAGGTCATCAGCAGCCGCCAGAGATCGTGGCGATCGTGAAGATTGTCGAGACGTCCGAGGTGGGCGGCCTGGCAGACGGCATTGAGGGCGCTGAGGGCGACATCCTCGGCACTGCGGGCCTGATCGCGCATGCCGCGCAACTGCTCGTGGGCGAGTTGCAGGACGCGGGCGAAATAGCGGTTCCACACAAACTCAGCCGCCTCGGGCTCCCCCTCCCGCAACAAAGACAGCCAGTGCGTGACCGATCCGGTCGTCTCGATCGTCATGGAAGGGAACGGAGTGGGTGGGAGCCAACGGCTGCGTGTTGAGACCTCTAGTTTACCGGCTGTCGTGCGAGAGGAACAGAGGCGGGAATTGGACCGGAGCAAGCTGAAAGTCAAGATCGCGGACAGGGTGTGGAACGTGACGGTCACGGAGACCGTGTCAGATTCCCAAGATTGCGTGATCCTCAACGAGGGTGCGAACTGAACCGACGAGCACCGACTTACCCAAGGGGCCTGTGAATTCTTCGGGAAGACCCGGAGAACGCGAGGAAATCTCGAGAGCGGCCCAGGTGCGCGGAGGGTCAACAAGGCGGTGGGGCACGGGAGGGTGTCCACCGGAGTCGATCGCCGACGCTGATGGTGTCAGCGCGGGCGGACTGCACCACGGGGGGGGCTATCGCCCCGGCGGCGATTTCCGCGCTCGGGAGCCGTGCGTTTCGACGGTCGTTTCTGCGCGAAGGCGTCGCACGAAACGGGGCGTGTGCGGGTCACTCGACGGAGCAAGCGGCGAGATCTTCGAGATCGCTCCGGAAATACGCACGGCAAGGCGTGCATCGGAGTTGGCCGATGGGCACTCGACCCTAGGGGCCGCCCAACGTTGGTGGTGACGTGGCCGGACCGTGCCTCGATGGGGCACGCAGAGCAAGGCTTGCGCACCCGGCAGAGCGGGGCAATCCCCGCCCCCCCATGG
>CAIUHT010000768.1 GCA_903898975.1 uncultured Planctomycetaceae bacterium | reverse complement strand
GGATTGTTCCGCTGTGGATTGTTCCGCTGTGGATTGTTCCGCTGTGGATTGCGCCTTAGTGCGCTGCGCGTGAGGGCGGGGATGGGTGAGCGACGCGCGCGCGGCACTGCGGGGCGCATGGTCGAGCGGTTCTGCCCGCGTGGCGGGACCTGCGTTGAGATCGACCGGCGGAGGGGCCGTCGCAGCGTCGGCGTGGGGACCACTGGGCTCAGTCGATTCGATGGGGGATCCGCTGGCCGCTGGTTCGAGACCGGCGTTCGCAACTGGGCCGCGGGAGTGCGGCGGCGGTGAGTGGTTCGCGAGCGCCGCGGGCGACGGTGGGTTGTCGAGCGGCGGGGAGTGCCGCAGATGCTCGGCGAAGGCGATCGCGATGGTCCGGGCCAGCGGGCGATCGACCTGATTCAGGTAGACGCCCCGCACTCCCTCCGGTTGCCAAATCGTCTCCGCGGGGCCCATCGCGCATTCACTGCGAACGAGGGGACTGGTGGCCACCGGGCTGGTGACATGTCGATGGGCCACGCCGGGCGTGCCCCCCGCACTGATGGCAGGGGAGGGGGCGAGAGACGCGACGCCGGCGGTCTCGGATCCCCGCTGGGGGCAGTGAGCGCATTTTTCGTAACCCGCCGCCAGCCGGGCGCGGTGCACCGCCGCCGAGATCTCGTACTCCTCCCCAGGGCAGCGAAAGCTCACCTGGGGGAGACTTGCGAGCAGCATCGGGCGATTCGAGAATGGGGACCACGGCGGGCGGGAGTGGGAGACGAGGCGGTCCTTGTAGGGCAACTCAGACTGTTGGGTCAAGAACATTCATGCACGCGACAGAATTCCTCAAATCCCCCCCCGGAGCCGCGATTCCGCGAGTCGTGGCCCTGGCGGGGACCGAGCGGTTCCTGGTGCTGGAAGTGCTCGAGCGGTTGATCCCGGCGGTCGTGGGGGGTGAGGGGCAAGACCTCTCTGTCGCCCGCTACAACGGGGAAGAGTTGGACTGGCGGACCCTTTCCGACGCCCTGTTGACCAACTCGATGTGGAGCCCGGCCCAGGTGGTGGTGGTCGAGAATGCCGACCCGTTCATCACCGAGTGCCGGGAGCAGTTGGAAAAATACACCGAAAAACCGGCCAAGAAGTCGGTGCTGGTCTTGACCCCCAAGACGTTCCCCGCGACGACCCGGCTGGCGAAGCAGCTGGCCAAGGTGGGGCTGGTGCTCGATTGCAACCCGCTGAAGGTCGGTCCGATGACCCAATGGGTCAACGAGCGGGCCCGGGGCCGCTACCAGAAGACCCTCGAGGGGGGGGCGGCGGCCCGCCTGGTCGACCTGGTGGGGTGTGAATTTGGACAGCTGGACCAGGAACTGGCGAAGCTCACCTCGTACGTGGGGGAACTGCCCACCATCACGACCGCAGCAGTGGAAAAGCTGGTGGGGGGGTGGAAGATGGAGACCACCTGGAAGATGGTCGATGCGGCGCGGGATGGAGAGTATGGCCGGGCGCTCGAGTTGCTCGACAAGCTGCTCGTCTCGGGAGAGGCGCCGCTGAAACTGCTGGGGGGCATCGCTTTTACCTTTCGCCCGGTGGCGAAAGCGGTCGACCTGGTCGCGCAGGGCCAGAACGTGGCGGACGCGCTCAAAACGAGTGGAGCGAAACCGTTCGCCCTCGACGGCCTGGTGGGCTACTGCCAGCGAATTGGGCGCCTGCGGTGGGAGCGGATCGGGGCGTGGCTGTTCGAGGCCGACCGCGATCTGAAGGGGGCCAGCCCGCTCGCTGAACGGATCATCCTGGAGCGACTGCTCTTCCGCCTGACCGCGCCGACGCCCAACAGCCGCGCCGCCGGACGGGTTTGAAGGAACGCCCCGTTTCTGCGGAGACTCGGGCCAGCTGTGTGGTTGAGATCGCCTGGCGGTCTACGGCCTCAGCGGCACAGAAACACCCCAGGCGAGAGGCGGAGTCCTGCCGGCCTGGGGGGATTCCCAGCCCCAATCTCGCTCCCAGCTCCAATCTCGCTCCCAGCCACCGAGGCAATAAAAAAAGCCATCCGGCAGCTGCCGAATGGCTTGTGAGACTGAACGGGAGGGCTCCCGGGAAATGGGCGGCACTGGATTCGAACCAGTGACTTCCACCGTGTGAGGATGGCACTCTAGCCGCTGAGTTAGCCGCCCGAGAGTGAGAGCTGCGGAGGCTTGCCTCTCGCAATGCCGATACTTTACCCCGAGTTCGAACAGGTGGCAAGCTTGTCGGCCAGACTCCGCACCCGCTCGAAACCAGTGCGGGCCTGTCACGCAACTTTTCGAACTTGTCGTCCAGGGAACCGCAGCAGGCCTGGCCCCTCATTTCTCAAAACTTGCCGCAGTGTACGGTTTAGACTGCGGGGCCAGAGTCGCCGGCATCGAGAGGAGGGGGTTCGAACTTGGCCGCTTCGATCCTGGGGGGTTCGAACTTGGGAACTGCCGGGACTTTTCGCTCTTCCAGCGGAGCGGGTCGGGAGGCCGGGGGTGTGTATTGAGTGGTCGGCGCGGGGGTGTTGTTGTAGCCCCCGTAGAACTGGCCACGGACGTCGGCGTCGATGCCGGTGAGCCCCTTGCGAAAGTCGGCCACGCCTTTGCCCACGGTGCGCGCGACCTCGGGGAGACGCTTGCCGAACAGCAGCAGCGCCACCACGAACAGGATGAACATCTCGGTCGTTTCAATGCCGAACATCGCGGTCGATTCCTCGCTGGGAACTCAATCGAAAATGTCTGTGCCCCGGTTCCTGTCGCCCTGCCAAAACCTCTCCGCGCGGACCGCCCGACCGGCGTTGGGACAGGTTCCGCCCGCGCTCTACGCGAACCGCCCGTCCATTGGGCGACACGGTTTGTAACTGCAGGCGACCGACACCCGGCGCTCCACTTGCTGACGTCCACCTTGCAGCCGTGGCCAATCTCGTGCGGAAACCAGAACGCTCCCGGCAGATTCGGACCGATCCGGAACCAATCTGACGCGCACCATCCCGCCCTGGTCGGGCACTCGCTGGGCGTGGCGTGGATGGATCAACGGCCACCGCAGCAGGAGGAGCGGGCGATGGGCCTCGATCAGCCGCGACTGAGAACGCCGTCCCCAACCAGGAACACGTGAGACATTCCCAGGCGCGAAGTGCCAATCCGGCAGTGACCCCCGCTGCGATTTGAGCCAGCCGTCCAAGAGCGGCCGCACACCTTCCGGGGAGGTCATGTCAAATCATGGCGCGAGCCGCAAAGCGATGACTGCTCACATGGAGCCCGAGAGCCCTCCGCGAATTCGGTGCGGATGCGCCACTCGGCTGTCGGGTGCCCCAGGTTCTTGGGCAGCGGTCGGTTAGACGTCGGCCTTTTTCGGGGCGTCTGTGCTGTTATTCACTTCTTCCTCAATCCCCTGCACACCCTTCTTGAATTCGGTGATGCTCTTGCCCAGCGAGCGGGCCAGGGACGGAATGCGCGATCCCCCGAACAGGAGCAGGGCGATCCCCAACAAGATCAGCAACTCTGTTTGCCCGACGCCGAACATGGACCGATCCTCTCTGAAAGCTGGGGCTCTTCAGCAGGCTTGCGACGCAGACTTTTGACCGCGCACGCTCCAGCCGCTTTCGGAACCAGTGAGACACCCTCAGAGTATCGCATTGGTGGGCGACCACGCAATTTTTGGAGGAGAGTTTCCCCTCCGACCGAGCGAGGCACAGGCCACAGCGATGCTCTTGCCACACAACCGCTGCCGTCCGGTCAATCGTCGCATCCGAATCTCCCAGCCAGCCACCTCAGTGTCGGTGGTGTGGTGTCCAACGGTCAACCGTCGGGTCGGGGCAGTCGGAGACGTGCCGAATCTGTCGTTGCACTGCGGTTCCCCACTCCGTTGACCCGTGATTGGCACAGATCGGTCGAGCGGTGTCTGTGGTAAAGTGTACCGGGGCTCGGGCGGTTGTCAATTCCCGTCCGCTCCCCAACTCGTTCCCCGGCGCTGCCGAGAGACCACCGGGGGTGGCCACTTCGCCGGCTGTCCGGGCGCCCGCCTCTCGTCTCAGCCACAGGTCTGACATCCAGGTGTCTTGCAACGCGGTCAGCTCTGCCGCTCGATCGTCGAAGTCACTCCCCAGCTGCCAGTCCGACCCAACGCGGGTTCCAGGACATTCCCCCGCTTCCGTAACTCGCATCGCCCCGCGGACTGCCATGAGGCCCAACCCGCCCCTCGCTGCTCGCGTGCCCCCTGGTGGCACCCGGCTCTGCCTTGCCCTCCTTTGGCTGGTCGCCACGACCCCGCTCGCATGGTCCCAGGAGGGGCCCACCCCCTTCGACTGGCGGCAGGCCAAGCAACTCCACCCGGGGGTGCAGTTTGCCAGGCTCGAGCGACTCGAGCCGCAGCCACTGGTGGTTTACGCAGTCCGCATTGACCCCGCGACTCCCGGCCTGCGGTTCCACACCACCCCCCGCCGGTCCGAGTGGGTCGCCAATGAAACCGAAACCGATCGCCAGACAACCCGCGACTTTCTCAGGCAGTCGCGGGCCCGGGGCATTCCCTCGGTGTTCGCCTTCAATGCCGATGCCTTCTCCCCCTGGCCCGCCCCCTGGAATCGTTCGACCCCGACCAATCTCGCCGGCCTGGCGGTTGCCGACGGACAGCTGGTCTCGCCCGCAAGTGGGTCCCCCTCGCTGTTGCGGCGGAAATCGGGCCTGTTTGAACTGCGGGCCACCCCGGCCAACTTCGATCTCTCGGACGTCGAGTTCGCCGTCAGCGGGTTCGGGTTCTGCCTGGTTGCGGGCGAGCCCGTCCCGGCGGGCGAAGACCTGCATCCCCGAACCGGCGTCGGATTGACCGCCGACCCGCAGCAGGTGGTGGTTGTGGCAATTGACGGCCGACAGTCGGCAAGCGTCGGCGCGACGACGACGGAGTTGGGCCGCTGGTTGCGACACTTTGGGGCCCGCGACGGCCTCAATCTTGATGGGGGTGGCTCGACCACGCTGGCCTGGTGGAACCCCCGCTCTGCCAGTGCCGATCCCGTCGAGCTGCTGAATCGCCCCGTGGGGAACGGTGCCCGCCTGGCGGCGGTGACTGGCGCGCTGTTCGGCCCCTCCGAGCGACACAATGGCAACCAGGTGGGGGTCGCCATCGAGCAGCCCGCAACCACCCACGACCCCCGGCTGTGGCTGTTCCTCGATGATCGCCACCTGGCGCAGCAGCAGGGGCTGCGGCGGGTGAAGGGCCAGGCCCGGCCCCTCGACAAGCCGATCGTCTGGCCCGACGACCCCGCCCATGAAGCCGACTGCGCGTGGGGCAACGTGATCCGCGAGCCCGACGGGCGGCTGCGGCTGTGGTACTGCACCCTGCAGATGGGGCATGCCGGGGGTGGCCCGCATGAGATTGCCGCGGCCGGCGTATGGGGCCGCGGGGCCGACTACAGCTTTCACCCCCGGTCGGACGCCGACCGACCCGACGTCGAGTCGATGCTGGGGAAATACGCCGAGTCTTGGGACGGTCTGCACTGGCGCAAACCCGAACTCGGGCTCATCGAGTTTCGCGGAAACAAGCGGAACAACATTGTGCTGACAGGGGCCGAGGCCGCCCGTCAGACGGGTGGGGCCCTCACCAATTTCGATGGCTACACCGTGCTCCGCGATGATGCCGAGCCCGACCCGAACCGGCGCTACAAGGCGGTGGCTCACTGGGAGTCGGTCCATTACTGGGACAATCACCCCGTGAGTGGCTCGCTGGGCCGACCCGAGGCCGACCTCGCCCGCTACCAGGCGGCCCGGGGGGAATACCTCACCGCCAGCCCGGACGGACTCCGTTGGAACCAGCCCCTTGAACGGCTCGAGAGTCTCCCCTCGGGCGGGGGCGACCGGTTGCTGGTCGTGCGCAATCACCGTCGCCAGGAGTGGATGGCCTACGTGCGGGCCGGAGGGTGGAACTATCCCGCGTTCAGTTACAGCCGCGATCTGAAGCACTGGTCGCCCGCAGAGCCGGCCGAGCAGATCACGCCCGGAGATGTGCGGGCTCCGGCGGTGGAGTGCATGATCCCGTTCAATTACGGTCCGTTCGATCTGGGCTTTCCGTGTGGGATGGACAAGCCGAAGGGGCTGTTCACCGTGATGCTGGCGGGGCGACGGGGGGAGGGGGACTGGTTCTGGATCGAGCGGGAGAAGCCGTTCATCCCCCAGGGACCGCCTGGCAGCTACTACTCGACGGGGGCGGTCCCGCTGCACAATGAGCCGGTGGTTGTGGGCGACCAGTTGTTCATTTACTTCAACGCGTTCGCCCGCGATCGCGAGCAGCCGAGCGAGTATGGCGGGCGGACGATTGGCGTGGCGACGCTGCGGCGGGATGGTTTCGTGGGATTGCAACCTGCCGAGGGGGCCGCGCCGGGAACATTCGTCAGTCCGCCGGTGCGACTGGCTGGGGGGAGGTTGCGGGCGAACGTCGAGCCAACGGGGGAGGGGGACGCGGTGGAGTTTGCCCTGCTGAACGACCAGCAGGAGGAGATCCCGGGATATGGCTACGCGCAGTGCGAGGCGTTGCGGGGCGACACGGTGCGGGGAGAGGTCCGCTGGCGGGGTGTGGCTGACCTGTCACCGCTGGCCGGTCGACAGGTGCGGGTGGGGGCGCGTCTCAGGGGACGCGTGATTCTTTACGCACTCAGTTGGAGTGCCGAGTGAGAGGGTAGACAAAGTGTCTGAGCCCGGCCTGAGAAATGCCCGGAGCTTGCGCGACTTATTCAGGCCGACCTTCGGGACTGATTGCGAGACTTGGACCGTGGGCAGCCGGTTTTGCTCCTGGCCGCATGGTGGAGACAGCGCGACCAACAGGTGTGTTATCGATCGAGAATCGGCGGAGAGTTCGGAGGCAGCCCAACGGATTTCGTGGGTGACTTGGTCGTTGGTGTCTCCACAAGGAGTGGTGTTGCAGATCTTTTGATGAGTCCACCTGCCGAGTGCCATGCGCTGGCGGTTTTGGTTGGCAACGTGGTTGGAATGGCCGGGTGAGCCAGCCTGAAACGTCGATTGCCAAAGTGGACCGGGAGGTTCGGGCAAAATGCGAAGGGGAGGGTTTTGGGGAGTGTGGGGGCTCTGGCTGACAACGACGAGGGGCACTGGGGGGCTGACAGGTTGGGGCTCGAGCCGATCTGGGGAGGTTCCTCTAGGAGCGGGTGGGCGAGGAGAGGTAGAGTGCCCTGGGGAGAGGTCCGTCGGATCTGGGACCCCAGCACACAATTTGCGGGGAGTTGCCGTGGAGCGGATTGTGCGAGGTCTGTGCGGTGTGGCCGCTTTGTGGCTGCTGTCGGGCTGTGTCGCGCCCATGAATCACACGCAGTCGGGCACGCTGGGGGGGGCGGGGCTGGGGGCGTTCACCGGGGCGATTGTGGGGCAGGCCGTGGGGGCCCCGGGCGCGGGGGCTGCCATCGGAGCGGCGACGGGTGCCGTGACAGGCAACCTGGTGGGGCAGGCCGAAGATGCCCGGGAAGAACGGGACTTTGCCTGGGCCCAAGCCGAGGCGGCGAACGCGCAGGCAGTGGCCGATGCGAGGGCGTTGACCGAGGGCGATGTGGTCACGATGGTCCAGGGTGGCGTGGGGGACGGGGTGATCATCCAGGCGGTGCAGAGCCGGGGTTGCCGCTGGGAGGGGACCCCGCAAGCGATCATTCGCCTGAAGCAGCAGGGGGTGAGCGACGCCGTGTTGAACGCCATGCAGCGGGCCCCGGTGCGGGGCGCTGTGGTGCGGGAAGTGGTGGTCCCGGGACCGGTCTACGTGGGTCCACCCCCCCCGGGGGGAGTGGTGCTGCTGGGTCCCCCTCCGCCGCCACCACGGTATTGCCCGCCACCGTATGGCCCGCCGCGCTATCGGGGCGGCCCGGGATGGTGAGTCGCGGTCCTCAGCGGTGGTGGGAATTGATTTTTGGGCCTGAATAAATTTTTTTGATCTGGCGCGCCTGCACCGG
>CAIUHT010000767.1 GCA_903898975.1 uncultured Planctomycetaceae bacterium | reverse complement strand
GCGCGGGCTGCTCGCGGGATCACCGCGTTGTGGCCTTGTGAGTCGCCCAGTTCCATGCACGCCTCTGTCGCCGAACGAAACATCCGGCTGCGCACCCGCCGCACGCTCCGCTTCATTGGAATCTCCGCAGCGGTCTACCTGGTCGCCGGGGCGATCGCCGCACTGGGGCTGTGGTGGCTGCCTCCACCCCGCTCGGCACGCGAGGCGCTGTTCCCCCCGGTGTTCGTGCTGACCTCGCTGCTGCTGGTGGCGGGAAGCCTGGCCCTGCACCGGGCCATTGGCTTTGTCCGGCGCGAGGAACAACCCGCCTTCCGCCGGTCGCTGTGGTGGGCCCTGGCCTGGGGAGTGCTGTTCGTGGGGCTGCAGGCCTGCGGGCTGAAATGGCTGATCGACCACCAGCACCCGGGCGAGGCCCAGACCGGTTCGAACGCGTTTCTCGTGATGATGTCGGGCGTGCACGCGCTGCACTTCACCGTGGCGATCTGGTGGCTGCTGTGGGTGCTCCTCTCGGCTCTCGAAGACCGGTATGATCACGAGTACTACTGGGGCGTCTACGCCTGTGGCTGGTTCTGGCACGCGCTGGGAGCGGTCTGGGCCGTGCTGCTGGCCGTCTTTCTCATTGCCGCGAATTTTCAATGAACATGCTGCATTCGGCCGAGTTGTCTTCCGCAGTGGCCGGGCGGCCCGCGACGTTTTCGCTGCGGCGTGACTCCCGGCGGCGGTCCCAGCGTCGCGCCGTGCTCGCGTGGGGCGTGTGGGTGGTTTGTGCCTGGGGGCTGGCGCTGGCGTGCCTGGAACCTGCGGGGGCGCAGACACCGCCCCTGCCCGCGCTGGGGACGTCGCGGTTCGCCGACTCCGACGGCGTCTCCATCCACTTCGTCGAGGCGGGGGAGGGGCCGGTCGTGGTGCTGCTGCATGGCTTCCCCGACTTCCATTACACGTGGCGCGACCAGTTTCCCGAGCTGGCCAAAACGCATCGCGTGGTGGCGCTCGACCTGCGGGGTTATCACCGCAGTGGCCAACCGGAAGGGATCGAGAACTACCGGATGGAGAAACTGGTGGGCGATGTCTCTGCCGTACTGCGCGAACTGAAGTGCGAGAAGGCCACCATTGTGGGGCACGACTGGGGCGGGGCGATTGCCTGGAGCTTTGCCATGCAGCGGCCGGAGCAGACTGAACGCCTGGTGGTGCTGAACCTGCCCCATCCGCGCGGGTTGATCCGCGAACTGAAGTCAAACCCCGCCCAGCAGGCCAACAGCGCTTACGCCCGGGGCTTCCAGTTGCCCGGGGCCGAAAAACTTCTCTCTGCGAAGGCGCTGGCGGGGTGGGTGAAAGAGCCCGAGGCACAGGCGCAGTACGTCGCCGCGTTCGAGAAGAGTTCACTCCCGGGGATGCTCAACTTCTACCGGGCAAATTATCCCCGCGAGCCATACGCCGAACCCGCCGACCTGCCCCCCGTCCGCTGCCCGGTGCTGATGATTCACGGCTTGGATGACCAGGCCCTGCTGCCGGGGGCGCTGAACGACACCTGGAAGTGGATCGAGAACGAATTCACGCTGGTCACCATTCCGAAAGCGGGACATTTCGTGCATCGCGACCGCCCGGCCCAGGTGACCCGCGTGCTGAAAGAGTGGCTGACCCGGCAATCGGGCTCGTGAACTGTCCGCTTCGGTGAAACCCCCATCCCGGTGACAGGTCGGCCCCGCAGGCCCGGTCGTCGGTGAGTCCCCAGGCCCCCAGTTGAATGCGATGTGGCGTGCGTCCCATCGCCAAGGCGTCGCGATGCCCACCACCGGCTTTCCCGTTGTGCAGGTCAATGCGTTTACCTCCGAGGCGTTCGGAGGGAACCCGGCGGCGGTCTGCCTGT
>CAIUHT010000766.1 GCA_903898975.1 uncultured Planctomycetaceae bacterium | reverse complement strand
TCAACAAGATCGACCTGGTGGAACTCGCCGATCTGCAGCCCGTGCTGGGAGTGTACGCGCAGTTGGGCTACGAGATTCTCCCCGTCAGCACCCGCAGCGGGCAGGGGCTCGAGCGGTTGCAGGCGCTGCTCTGCGATCGGGCGACCGCCCTGGCGGGTCAGAGCGGCGTGGGGAAGTCGTCGCTGATCAACGCTGTCGAACCGGGGCTGCAACTGCGAACACACGAGGTCACCACCGAAACGGGCAAGGGGCAGCACACCACCACCAGTGCCCGGCTCTGGCCACTCTCGCGGGGGGGGTGGGTGGTCGATACCCCGGGCATCCGCCAACTGGAACTCTGGGACGTCCCCGCCGCCGAAGTCGGAGCGCACTTCCCCGAGTTCCACCCCTTTCTGCGGTACTGCCGGTTCGCCAGTTGCTCGCATTTGCATGAAGCCGAGTGTGGTGTGAAGCAGGCGGTAACCCGTGGCCAGATTGCCCGCCAGCGCTTTGCCAGCTATTGCCGCATCCGGCTGGGCGATGGCGATGAGCCGTGGTAAGACGGGGGATTCGCCCCGAACAGTGCCCCCGCACTGTTGACACCTGGTCCCACTGCGGGACAGTGAAGTGGCGGTTCCGTGAAGTTGGAGCACCATGGATTGGGAGACCCGGTCCACTGCCAAGCCCTGCACGCGTTTCCAGGGTGGCCGGCCGAGGGTCTTGAACCACGAATTGTTTGCGACCGGCAGGAGGGTCGTGTAGCCTTGAGCGATTGCTTCGCCCCGGTGGGCGTCCACTCTCTCAAGCACTTTCGACTCGCTCTCTCTTCGCGGTTTTTCCCGGGCACGTCTCCAGGCGTGTGCGCTGCTCCCAACTCGAGGTCCACATGCGCGGTTTGCAGTTTCAACAGGTTCCGGGCCTCGCCCACGACATCTCCGTCGGCCCCGATGGAACCCCGTGGGTCATTGGCACCCAGCCCCGGGGCAACCAGGGGAACTTCGGAATTCTGTTCTGGAATGGTCGTAACTGGACCGACACCGGGGGAGGGGGACTCCGCATCGCGGGAGGCCCCAACGGGACCGCCTGCACCTGTAACTCGGCGGGAACAATTCACCTGTGGGAACGCGGCGCATGGTCTCCCGCCATGCCCGGGGGAGCCATCGATGTAACTGTCGGCCCGTCGGGACAGATCTGCATCCTCGGGAACGAGCAGGTCTCTCAGCAGGGTGATTACGGACTCTGGCACTGGTCGGGGCAACAGTGGACCCCCCTGGGCGGTGGTGGCGTTCGACTGGCGATGGCTTCCGACGGTGCTGTCTGGGTGCTGAACTCCAACGGGGAAATCTGGGTCTACGCCCGGCAAACGTGGAACGGCCCGCTCCCCGGGGCGGGAATCGACATCGGGACCGGGGCCGATGGCTCGGTCTGGCTGATCGGCACGAACCAGGTCAGTCCGACGGGAGACCGCGGCCTGTACCGCTGGAACGGGCACGATTGGGCTCCCACCGGGGGAGGCGGCCTCAACGTCTCCGCCGGCCCCGACGGTCGCCCCTGGGTCACCAACGCCAACACCGAAATCTACTGCGGTCGCTGATCTCCCGCTGAGAGCCCAATGCGTGTCAGCACTTCCTTTGCTCCGCGTCAAACGGCGGCAGGACGGGCTGGACGCGCGAAAGTGGTGTTCCCACGGAACTGATGCTCCCTCAGTCCAAGTGATCGGAATCTCCGATAGCCCGACGAGTGGGGCTGGACTGAACAGCCAGCTGTTCAGTCCAAGTCGGCGGGGCCCAACTTGGCGCAGTCCCGTTTCACCGCATCCAGCGGCCCACTGACTGTTGGACTACGACTGGGCCGAATGGGTACGGGCGCAATCGTGCAAGGCGCGGTGTCACCGGGTCACGCCGCTGGTTGAGTCTCTGTTTGAGCCCCTGCGTGATTACGGTTCAGGCGCCGACGGGTCTGCACTGGGTGTTGCGGCACCGGTCCACTGACTGGCTCCGACAACCTCAGCCGAACAACCGCGCCAGGGGGGTGCCGTTTTCAACCAGCGACACCGGTCGCCCCTGTTGGTCGAGAATCCT
>CAIUHT010000765.1 GCA_903898975.1 uncultured Planctomycetaceae bacterium | reverse complement strand
TGGGGGATTGATGTGGATAATATCAGGGGTCTGTGAAGGAAGAAATGGGGGGAAATGCGGCGTGGGGCTGCTGGCAATCGTGCGGTGAGATTGGTATCAAATGGGGCACTGGCGTCGTGTGGCGCCGGTCCGGGAATTCCGCTGAGTGCCGAGAATTCCGTAGTGCGCGAATTTCCTTTGAAGAAGGGGAATGGGGGTGGCCAGCTGCCACTGTCCGAGCGCCACCGCCTGTTTCTTCAGAGTCTGACAGCCCGAGGAGAAGAGATCGATGTCGATGTTTGTCGGTGAAGCCCTGGTGGGTGATGGCAATGAAGTGGCCCATATCGACCTGATGATTGGCGACAAGAACGGCCCCGTCGGGGTGGCGTTCGCGAATGCCCTGTCGCGGCAGTCGGCCGGTCACAGCAACCTGCTGGCGGTGTTGACCCCGAACCTGGCGGTCAAGCCGGCGACGGTGATGATCACCAAGGTGACCATCAAGGGTGCGAAGCAGGCGGTCCAGATGTTTGGCCCCGCCCAGTACGCGGTCGCCAAGGCGGTCGCCGACTCGGTCGAATCGGGCGTCATTCCCAAGGACCAGGCCGAGAACCTCGTGATTGTCTGCGGCGTGTTCATTCACTGGCTCGCCGCCGACGACAAGAAGATCTACGAGTACAACTACGAGGCGACCAAGCTGTCGATCGCCCGCGCGATGAAGGGCGAGCCCTCGGCGAGCGAAATGCTGGCCAAGAAGGACACCGCCAAGCACCCGTTCTCGGGTGTTTAATCTCGCTGGCGCCCAACTCCTGGGTGCCGGTTTGCGATGCGACAACAGTCCCGCTCCGTCCTGACGGAGTGGGCCAAAGACCCCAGGGGCACCATCCCTGTGGTCGCGTGTGAGTCATCCACGGGCACGGCACGGGCGGGACCCGGGCCGTGCCCGTTGGCGTTTCCCCAGCCACCGAGGTTCCTCCCCCATGAAAACGATCCTGCTGCAGCTCGACACCGATCCTCAACCCAGCGTGTTCGACCGCGTGGTCGCCGTTGACGCCGGGGTGGACCAGCTCTTCGTCCATGGCGGAGTCACGGTGGACAACGTCGAACCGCTGGTCCACGGGCTGATGTTCACCCGTGGGGGCGAGAACCTCAAGAACTCGGCGATCTTCATCGGCGGCAGCCAGGTGGCGGCGGGGGAGGCCCTCCTCAAGAAGGTCAAACAGACCTTCTTCGGCCCAGTGCGGGTCTCGGTGCTGATGGATTCGAACGGTTCGAACACGACGGCGGCGGCTGCGGTCCTGAGTGCCCGCCGGCATCTGGCACTGAAGGGGTGCCGGGCGACCGTCCTGGCGGCGACTGGCCCCGTGGGCCAGCGGGCGGCGCAGATCCTGGCGTCCGAAGGGGCCCACGTGCATGTTGGCTCGCGGGGACTGGACCGCGCGACCCAGGCGTGCGAGGCGATTGCCCGCGAGGTGCCCGGGGCGCAGTTGACCCCCATGGCGGCAGGGACGGTCGAGGAAGTCCGGCAGGCGTGCCATGGGGCGTCGCTGGTGATCGCCGCCGGGGCCGCCGGGATCGAACTCCTTCCCGAGTCGGTTCGCCGTGAGCTGAAAGACCTGAAGGTCGCGATCGATCTCAACGCGGTCCCCCCGGCGGGAATCGGCGGGATCGCCGTGCATGAGAAGGGAGTCGACCACGCCGGCGTGCTGTGCTACGGCGCGATTGGCGTGGGGGGGCTGAAGATGAAGATTCACAAGGCGGCGGTGCAGAAACTCTTCACCGCGAACGACCAGGTGCTCGACACCGCGGCGATCTACCAGTTGGGGCTGGCGTTGGTGTAGCGGCGCACTCGCCCAACCCGACCGGCGGTCAAGCCGGGTGCGTTGGGGTGATGCGCGTCGCAGCACGCCAAGCCGGGGCAGACGGCGTGGGGGACCGCGCCGGTCTTGGCGTTCCACTTGATGAGCCGGGCCGAGCGTGCAGGGGCGACGCACGGGGCCTTCACCAGCGAGGTGCCAAAGCGTGTCGGCGAACGAGCAGGCAACGGCGACAGGGACTCCCCCGGCTGGGAAACGTGACCCCACAAGGCCGGCGAACGCGTGGCTGAGACTGCGCTGGCTGGCGGCACTGGGGCTGACGGTGGGGATGGTCTATCCCGTCGGCCGGATGATGGTGGTCTGGACCCTCGCTGGTTGGCCCGAAGGGCGGTTCGCCGCACTGGCGCTGCTCTTGCTGGGACTGTTGGCCCTCGTGACCCGGGGACTGGCCGCCGGGCTGCCCCCGCGGTCGGTGCGGGGGGTTGATCGCGGGGTGTTGCTGCTGTGGGGGTTGGTCTCGGCGATTGTGCTGTGGGTCTCGGCGAGCGATCGGTTCGGGCTGTGGGTGGCGGGACCACTGTTTGTGGTGGCGACCGTCGGTTGGGTCTTGCTGGGCTGGGCCGGGTTCGACTGGCCCCGCGCCCGGGTCCGTGCGATCCGCGGACTGCTGACCCTGCCCTGTGCCGTGCTCTTCCCCCTGCTGATCGATGTGCACGGGTTGACCGGCGAGGCCCGCGTGCGATTCGACTGGCGCTGGAACACGCGGGCCGAGCGGGCGAATCAGCGGGATCGGGAACGAGGTCTCGCCGCGGCGCGGGGGTCGGCCCTGGGACAGACCGCTGGGACCCCTGGGGGGAGTTCGGATCCGGGGGGCAGCGCGGCGCCGGACCGTGGCGTCGCCACGACCGACACCCCGGTTGCCGAAGTGCGGGCACTGGTGGATTCGTGGCAATACCTGGGGCCCGAGCGGACGGGGGTGGTGGCTGGTCCCCGGCTGTCAGCCGACTGGCGCGGGCAGCCTCCCCGCGAACTGTGGCGGCAACCGGTGGGAGCCGGGTGGAGCGGCTTCGCGGTCGTGGGAAATCGCGCCTATACCCAGGAGCAGCAGGCTGGTGACGAGTGCGTCACCGCGCTGCGGTTGGCCGACGGAGCCCGTCTCTGGACGCACCGCAGCCCCGCCCGGTTTGTCTCGGACATGGGGGGCGTGGGACCTCGGGGGACACCCACTGTGACCGCGGGGGAACTGTACGCCGTCGGGGGGACGGGGCTGTTGACCAGGCTGGACGCGGCGACGGGTGAGCCGGCGTGGAGTGTCGATCTGCTGAAAGACAACCAGGGTGAAGCGATCTCGCATGGGGTGTGTGGCTCGCCGCTGGTGTGGAACGACTGGGTCATCGCCAGCCCGACCGGCTGCGAACAGGGGCACCTGGCGGCCTATGACCGCGTGACCGGGAAGCGGATGTGGCGGGGAGGGGGGGACTCGGCAAGTTATGGCTCGCCCGCATTGGCCGCAGTGGCGGGAGTTGCGCAGGTGCTGCAAACCACCTCGGAGGGCTGCGAGGGGGTTGACCCGCAGACGGGCGAGACGCTGTGGAGCCTGCGGTGGAGCAATGGAGTGCGGGTCAATTGCTCGCAGGTGGTGGTGGTGGTCGATGGCCCGGCGGGGCGACTGCTGATGACCACCGGTTATGGCACGGGGAGTGTGCTGTTCGAGGTGAGCCGGAAGGGGGAGGGAAGCTGGCAGACCCGCGAGCTCTGGCGGGCCGCGGGGGCGATGAAAACGAAGTTCACCACTGCCGTGTTGGACGGAGGGGTGGTGTACGGGCTGGACGACGGGATCCTGGCGTGTCTCGACCTCGAGACCGGCAAGACGCGGTGGAAGCGGGGACGCTACGGACACGGACACGTGCTGCGGTCGGGCGACCTGCTGGTGGTGCAGGCGGAAGTCCCGGGCGAAGTGGTGCTGGTGCGGGTGAGCCCGCGGGGCAGTGAAGAGCTGGGGCGCCTGGCCGGGCTGGCGGAACTGACGTGGAACGTCCCGACGCTGGCGGGGCGGCACCTGCTGATCCGCAACGATCGCGAAGCGGTCTGCTACGAACTGCCGCTCGAGGATGAACCGGGGCAACAGCCACAGGAGCGTGCCGAGCAGTCGGCTGAGTGAGGCACGCCGCGCAGCATGGTGGCGCGAGCACTCCCTGCTGCGGCCCAGCGGGCGCGGCGATTCCCTGGATCCCAGCGGTTCCCCAGCGGGGGCCAGCCCGCAGCGACCAGCCCGCAGGGGGCCACCGGAAGGTGACACCCACAATCTGGCGATCGGAAAGGGGCGATCAGAACCTGGCGAACAGAATCTGGCGAACAGAATCTGACAGACGGCCGATGGGGCGGGCTGCGACGGGCTACTTGATCTTGGCGTTCAGGGCCTGCAGCAGTTTGCGCTGCACCTCGCTGGTCTCGACCCCCTTGCGCATCTTGTAGATCTGCACGCGGGGACGGGTCGCCAGTGCGGCCTGGTCGAGCGCCTCGACAGTTTCGGCGACGCTGTTGGCCAGTTCCTCGGGAGCCGAGATGACGATGCTCGCCGAGTACTCGTCGATGCCGATCGCCAGCTGGCCGCGGTATTTCACCGGGGGAGTTCCCACCTGTTCGCCCCGGCTGTTCAGCAGCGAGTAGAGCGGGTCGAGCAGTTTCCTGCGTCGGCCACTGGTGCTCGACGAGGACGCCGCGTCCGCCGACGAGAGCAGATCGCGGTACACATCGCGGAGCGTGTCGGCGATGGGGCGCACCTGCCCGTGCTGCACCTGCACCAGCCGGGTCACGCGGACCACCGGCGTCTCTTGCGCCTCCGGGGTGTCGTACAGGGCGATCAGCTCTTCCGCCATCTTCACCTGATCGGGGGCAGCGTCGATCAGCAGGATCGAGCCCGAGTCCTCATCGGTGATCAGTTTCGGGGCGGGTCGCACCGGACGAGTCTTCGCGGCATCACCCCGAGGGCTGTCGATCCAGCGGCCCACCGCCGGGTCGTACCACTTGCCCACAGGCTTCTCGGTCATCCGCCGCTCTTCGATCTTCTTCCGCTCATCGAAAAACTGTGTCAGCTTTTCAGCGACCCCGGTCACGTACGTGTTCCGGTTCTGCATGCGGAAGAGCTTCAGCCCCTGCCCCTCGGCGAACTGCTCGGCCGAGAGCTTCTGGACCAGCTCGGCGAGGGCTGGGTCACTGCTGGTGACCACCAGCTTCCCCTCGGCATTGCGCTCGAGCTTGAGCTTGGGTTCTTCCGGGGGAGAGGCCGGCTCTTCGGCCTGCGCGACTTCACGAGCGGGCTCGGCTGATGCCGCGTCGGCGATACGGTCTGCGGCCGACTGCGGTTCCGTCTCCTGCGGTTCCGTCTCCGGCGGTTCGGCGGACGCCTCGGCTGGGTCAGGATTGAGCCGGGTCAACCGCACGGGAGGTTTGCCTCGGGCCGGCGGGGTGGCGGTGGGGTTGGCCTGCGGGGCGGGGAGCTGGGCCGAGGGAGGCACGGTCCTGGCCCGTTGCGGAACCGGCCGTTTCTCGGACTGGGGGGTCACCTCAGCCGGGGGCGTGCTCCGGGCGGAGGGGGCGACTTCAATCTGGCTGGCGGTCAATCCGGGGACCGACTGCTGCAGGCGGCGGAGCAGTGCTGCGGTCTGTGCATCGTCGAGCGGATCAAGAACCTTCACTGTCTCGGGGACGACCCCGGGCTGGTCGTCGGTTTCACCCAGTTCGACCAGCAGGCGCTGCACGTCGGCGAGTTCGTCTTCGGTGACCCAGAGCAGCAGGCGGTTCTCGTCATCGGCGACAACGCGGAAGCGGCGGGTTTCGTCCTCGGCATCGCGGCTTGATTGCCGCTTGGCGATTTCGCCTCCACCCATGACCAGGTTGAGCGAGAACGCGACCGACTCGGCATTGAGTTTCTTGAGGGGCAACACGCGGAACGCGCGGGTCTCGCCATCGAGCTTCTCGAGCAGCGTGCGGATGGTGAGCTGGTCGGCCAGGTTCGCGTGGGCAATGATCGAGCGGGTCTTGGTATCCCCCTGCAGCCGGGTGTCGGGGTCGAGGTCGGCCAGATCCTGCAGCAGCTTGATGGCACTTTCTGGTTGCAGCGTCTTGAGCGGGAAGGTCTGCACGCGGTTGCCGTTGCGAAGGACCGACCGGCTGGGGTCTTGCGGGACATCCAGCACCTTGATCGCCTCGGTGATGATGGCCATCTGCTCGGCGGGAGCGTTGACGACAATGCTGTTGTCGCGGGGGTTCGCGACGAGATGGACCTGCGGAGTCTGCGGGCGACCGACCTTCACATCGCCCGGCTGGATTCCCGCCTGCTTCATGAAGGTGGCCATCTGCTGGAACATTGTCGCCGGGTCCGAGCCGCCGCTGGACGATTGCCGTTCGAGACCGAGCAGCTTCTGCAACTGCGGCTGGCACTCGGTGGCCTTGATGTGCTCGAGGCGGAACTGGCGGACCAGGCGGCGCGGGCCCCGGGGGGACTCGGGGTCGGCGACCAAGCGGCGGATGTCGCGGAGGTTGGCGACGGCGTCCATCGCCTCGAGCTGATTGGCTGCCTTGATGGTCGTCAGCTTGCCATTCGGGCTGATGAGCGCCTTGAGGTCTTCGACAGCCGATTCCGCGGTGATCCAGTCGAGCGGAAAGGTGACGCGGACGAAGTCGTGGGGGCGGGCCTCGGCGAGTTCGTCGGGCTCCAGCCGGGGGACGAGGCTGGGGTCGACCTTCGTAATCCGCACCACCGACAGAATCTCACCATGCTTGAGCAGGGTGAAGCCCCGGTCGAGGAGATGGCGGTTGATCAGGTCGCGGGCTTCCTCGATCGAATACGACTGTTGCGTGTGGAGGTTGAGGAACCCCGGTGGGAGTTCCTGCCAGTCGAGGCTGAGGTCGGAGATTTCGGCAAGCCAGGTGACAACCGACACCCACGGTTGACCCTGGAAGTTGAAGCGAATGCGCCCCTGCTCGTCGGGCCGGAGTTTCAGTTCGTCGGGATTGGGGGGGGCGTCGGGGGTCTCGGGACGGAGAACGGGGCCCGCTGGGGGTGCGTCCGCGGCGGGCCCCCCGGCAGCACCAGGCGTCGGGGCAGGGGTGCCAGCGGGAGGAGTGGTAGTGGGGGCAGGGGCGGGGACCTGAGCCCACGCTGAGTGGCCAAGAGCGCCCCACGTCAGCAACGCGACGCAAGACCAATGGCGGACCGCTCGCTGAGCGAGGGGATTTCGCATCGTTTCGACTCCGGAGGGCCCCCAAAGTTTGGGGGTCGGGGAGGGAGGTGGGGAGGAGGGGGGTCAGGGACCCCGCGAGGGGGCGAGGGACACGCAGTCGAACGCCCAAGTGGCAGGTTGTTGATATCGGCCCAGATCAACGTGGATGAATGGGAAGATGATAGAAACACCACTTCGGGGCTGGCAACCCAAGTCAATCCGGGGGGAGCCATCGATCGGGTCAATCGGGAGTGGTCTGCGGGCTGGTCGGAGTGTGACGCTTTTAGGGTGAAAGCGGGCGGTCGCGACAGGCACTTGGACTGTGCCAGGCGCGGCTGAAGCACTCGCCAACCACCCCCAGGTTTGCGGGGCCTGCGGACCGTGTGGAGACGTTCGAGAATGTCAGAGACTGGCTGGACCGCCAAGACGACTGAAGCTTGCCTGACTGACCGGCCTATGCGAAGATTCTGAACGCCGGGGTCCACTGGGCCAACCCGCCGGGTCTCGCCCGGACCGAGCCCCTGAAAGGGTATTGGTTGTTGAGCCCGAAGTGTTTGATCTCGCTTGGTTTACGCGTGCTTGGCTCGGTTGGGTTCAGCGCGTGGCGTGGTGGTGTTGTGTTGACGCTGGGTCGTGTTGTTGTGTCGAGTTGAAAG